>NZ_JAVAYD010000020.1:0-37598 GCF_041954735.1 Microbacterium sp. LS_15
GGTCACCCCACCCGCAGGCAGCGGGACCGCGGGCTCGGCTCCGATCGGCACGACCTCCTACCCGGTCCCGGCGGGGGCGATCCATGTGGTGCCCGCCGACTCGCGTGCCTCCGGTTCCGGCGGTGCGGCCGATCCGATCGCGGGGGCGCAGAAAGCCATCGACGCCGCGCGCACCGGGGCTACACTCGTGCTCCACGGAGGAACCTACCGTGAGAGCATCTCCGTGCCGTTCTCGAAGAAGCTGACCATCCAGTCGGCGCCGGGAGAGGCCGTGTGGTTCGACGGCTCACGCCCCGTGTCGGGATGGACGGCGTCCGGGGGCACGTGGGTTGCGCCGTGGAGCACGTTCTTCGACTCGCGCGTATCCTTCAGCCAGGGCCGCGACGAGACGAGCTGGTGGGTGAATCCCTCGGCGCCGCTCGCGGGCTTCCCCGACCAGGTCTGGGTGGACGGGGCTCCCCTCAGCCAGGTCGGCAGCCGCTCGGCCGTCACCGCCGGCACGTTCTACGTCGACCAGAACGCCCGACAGCTCGTGATCGGCTCCGACCCGTCCGGGCACGCGGTCGAGGCGAGCGCCCTCGCCAAGGCCATCAAGATCCAGGGCGAGGGGACGACCGTGCGCGGCGTCGGGGTGCAGCGGTACGCGACGACAGTCGCGCTGCTCGGAGCGGTGAGCGCCGAGGTCGACGGGATCACCCTCGAGAACATGGTCATCCGCGACAACGCGACGGTGGGCCTGTTCGCGTGGAACGACGACAAGGTCTTCCGCAATATCACCGCCACCGGCAACGGTCTGCTCGGGATCGCGGTCAACGACGTCGCGGGCCTGCGGCTCGAGGATTCCGTCGTCACCGGCAACAACTCGGCACGCTTCAACTACACGCCGGTCGCGGGCGGTGTGAAGATGTCTCGGGCGTCCGACGTGACAGTCACCCGCAGCGTCATCTCCGGCAACGTCGCATCCACCGGGCTGTGGTTCGACGTCTCGAGCTCCCACCTGACGATCACCGACAACGTGCTCGAGGGGAACGGGCGAGAGGGTCTCGAGATCGAGCTGAGCCAGACCGCGGTCATCGCGGGCAACTACATCATCGGCAATGGGAACAGCGGCCTGTTCGTCTTCGACTCGGGGGATGTCGACGTGTGGAACAACACCCTCGCCGGAAACGGGCGCACGATCACGTACATGCAGGACGAACGCCGACAGGAGGTGGACAGCCTCCGCGGCCTCATCCCCTGGGTGACGAGCGACGTGGTGGTGCGGAACAACATCCTGTCCTACGGCGGCCAGGCCTGCCCGATGCTCACACAGGACCTCACCAACCGGTGGTACGGAAACGACTTCGGCGTCTCGCAGGACGCGAATCTGTACCATCGCTCCTCCGCGTCGTCGCCCTCCAACTTCGCGTGCTGGGCCGACGGCTCGCGGGGCACGCGCGGATTCACGACCATCGAGGAGTTCCGCGGACACACCGGTGGGGATGCCCGATCGGTGCTGGTGCAGGGAGCGCCCGTGATCGATCCGGTGACCTGGCAGTTGACGGCCGCTTCCCCGGTGCGCTCGACGTATTCTCTTCCCGGCATCCTGTCGGCACTGCTGGGCATCTCGCCAGGCACGGCCACAGTGGGTGCTCCGAGGCCTCCGATCACCGCCCGGTGAGGTGCGCAGCGCTGCGTCCCACGCAGCGCTGTGCATCGGCCCTGCGGATCCGCGTTGCGGATCCGGTGATCAGCCGACGAGCACCATGCGGCGGCGGAGGCGTCCGGCGCGCAGGGCGCGGCCCAGCGACACGGTCGACCAGCCCCGCTGCGCATAGGCGTCCAGCACGTCGGTGATGAGAGCCGCGCGGTCGAACGCCGCGATCGGGCCGTCGTCGACGCCGTCGTCGACACCCGCGCGGGAGTCGTGGGCGAGCACGATGGCGCCGGGACGGGTGCCCCTCAGGGCGCGCCCGAGGCGTTCCTCGTGGCTCGCGTCCCGACCGTCGAGCACGCTGGTCGTCCAGAGCACCGGCACCATCCCCGCGCGGCGTACCGCGCGCCACGTCGGCACCGAGAGCGCGCCGTAGGGAGGGCGGTACCAGCGGATGCGTGCGCCGGACTGCGCGGCGAGCTCGGCGCGCCCCTCCGCCAGCATCCTCTCCGCCTCGCCGGCCGGCAGCGACGTCAGCCGGCGGTGGTCCTCACCGTGCAGCGCGACCTCGTGCCCCTCCGCGACGATGCGCTTCAGCAGCTCGGGGTGACGGCGGGTACGGGTGAGCAGGACGAAGAACGTCGCCGAGGCGCCCCGGTCGGCGAGCAGGTCGAGGACGCGGGGGGTCCATTCGGGGTCGGGGCCGTCATCGAGGGTCAGCACGACGACGGGTTCGGCCGTGCGCACCGCATCGACGGAACGGAACAGCGGCGAGAGGCGGCGGAGTGCGGCGGCCGCGACGCCGCGGAACCGACGGCGTCCGGCACGCTCACGGGCGTATTCGGCGGTGCCGATTCCGAGCGCGCCCTGGACGAGGCCCAGCCCGCGCTGCACCTCGCGCGCGCCGCGGGCGCGGTGCGACAGAGATCCCGACACGAGTCCCCGCAGGTGCCGCAGGATGCCGCGGACCACCCAGCCGCCGGCTTTCGCGAGGTTGCGCACGCGGGAGACGGCTCGAGCGCCGGCGCCGTCCGCGAGACGCAGCTCGACCACGGACTGCGTCCGGCCGTGGTGGCGGGCGCGGGCCAGCGCGAACCGCCGCGTGGCGCGGCCCTCCTCGAGGGTGTCTTCGGCGACGGAGGCGGGGCAGGCGACGACCGCGCCTCCTGCCCGCACGATGCGGCGCGTGAACAGGGTGTCCTCGCCGCCGGAGAGACCGAGCGAGACGTCGAACGACAGCCCGGCGGCTCGGACCCACCTCAGATCGAGCAGGAGGTTGCCCGCGCCCGCGGCGGGCAGTTTCTCGCCGTCTGCGCGGCGCGGACGCGCGAACAGCCCGGAGGCGAGGACCCAGGGGTCGGTTCCCGGGGGGAACTCGGTGTGCACGTGGCCAGCGACCGCGACGGCTCCGGTGCGGCGCCACGTGTCGACGAGAGCTCTCAGCCAGTGCGGGTGGGGCACCTCGTCGTCGTCGATGAAGGCGAGGAGGTCGAAGCCGTCGCCGACGTCGAGCGCGTGCTGTCGCGCCGCTGCGATCCCGGGTCTCGGCTCCGGTGAGTACACGATCCGTGTCGCAGCGGACGTCTCCGCGGACGCGGCGGCGGTGACGCTCTCCGCGCTGCGATCGGGGTCGTTGTCGATCACGAACACCGCGACGTCGGCGGGGGCCTCGAGCTCGTCGAACCGCTGCGGCAGCACCGCGAGCAGGTCGCGCAGTCGATCAGGGCGGCGGAACGTGGGGATGGCCACGGCGATGCGGAGCATCTCCGTCATCGCCCGGCCCGCCGCAGGGCGTGCGCGGCACGGAACGCCTCGGAGTGCTGGCTTCCGACCGCAGCCCAGTCGCGCCGGCTCAGATCCGGAGCCCCCTCGACGCCCGCGGCGACCGCTTCGCGCACGCGGACGAGGTCGGATGCCGTGAGCTCGCCGTCGAACAGATGCACCCAGCCCTGACCGACCTCATCGGCCAGGGCGCGGTTCACCTCGTTGTCGGGCACGAGGATCGGCCGCGCGAGCGACAGCGCGGCCAGCGCCGTGCCGGAGTTGTGCATGTGCCGATAGGGCAGCACGATCAGCTCCGACTCGGAGATGCGACCGACGAGCTCCGCATCGTCGAGGAAACGGAAGTGGAAGTCGATGCGCTCGTCTCCGTCGGCCAGTCCGCGCAGCTCGTCCGCGAGGTCGTCGGTGGAAGGACGCCCGGCGATCGCGAGGGCGGATCCCGCGGCGTCCAGCTCGCGGAAGGCGGCGATCAGCTGCTCCACGCCCTTGTATCGACGCACGAGGCCGACGTAGCCGAGCCTCCCCGCGACCGCAGCGGGCGTCGGATGCGGAGCGAACCAGTCTCGATAGTGCCCATGCAGGATCGTGCGGCGCGCGTGCCCGGCGGGGAGCGGCGTGTCGTCGTTGAGCGTGATCGTGAGCGTGGTGAGGCGATCGAGGGCGCTCAGCAGCGCGAGGTCGATCCGCGCCATGTCCGATGGGCGCTCGAGATTGTGCAGGGTGCGCACGACGGCGACCTTCGTCAGGCGGATGCGCACGAGGAACAGGGCGGTCAGCAGCCGGCGAGCCATGCGGCCGGACAGGCGGTGACCGCCCACCAGCAGCTCCGGCCAGTGGACGTGGAACACGTCGAGTCGGCCGAGCAGGGCGCGTTTCCAACGGAAGAAGGACAGCTCGACGTCCGGCGTCCGATCGAGGGACTCGCACAGCTGCACCAGGTACGGATTCGTCGTCGGGCGCAGCTGCGTGAGCGACTCCATCACGACGAGCGGACGTCGCCTGTCGGCCTGCGCCGTGGCGTACCACCCGGCGACGACGGCCGGCAGTCTGTCCTCCGCCCACCGGCGGTGCGGGCGTCCGGGCGTCGACGAGGTGTCGCGGAGGGCGCGTGCGAGGCGGCGCGGCAGGTCGGCGGCGTTCGCGGGGACGACCCGGGCGTTGACGTCAGCGAGCGTCGGCGGGCCACCGAGATCGAGGCACACCACGGGCAGGCCCATCGAGCTCGCCTCGCCCACGATCCACCCGGCCTGATCGTGCATCGACGGGAAGAGCAGTGCGTCCGAGTTCGCGAGGGTCTCGAGCGTCTCCTCACGCGGCAGATGGCCGCGGAACTCGACGCGGTCGGTAACGCCGAGGTCGGATGCGAGCTGCTGCAGGCGACGTCGCTCGTATCCCTCGCCGAGGATGAGCAGGCGCCAGCCGTCGGCCTCGGACTGGGCGATGGTCTCGATGGCGAGCGCGGCTCCCTTCCAGGCGAGCAGACGTCCGGCGAACACCGCCGTCCTTCCCTCTGTCGACCCCTGGTGGGCGGGGATCTCCTCCGCGAACGCCGCGTTCGGCTCCACGACGACCCGACGCGCACGACGGAACCGATGCGCGACGTCGGGGTTCTGCGCGACCACGAGGGCTGCGCGGCGGGCGGTGGTGTCGCCCCAGAGTGCGCGCGGGAGCGCCGTGAGCACCGTGCGGGCGACCTCGGTGGCGGTGCCGCGCGGGCCGAGCCAGCGACGCAGTGTGCGGACGGGGACGCGGCTCGCCCCGCCCACCGGCCCCCAGATCACGGGGACGTCGAGGTCGGCGATGCCGCACGGCATCCAGTCGTTCGCGAACGTGACGTGGTGCGCGAGATCGAAGTTCACCTCGGCGTGCAGGCGTGCTGCGGTGCGCCCGGCGAGGCGCTGCCACAGCGCGTAGTACCAGTAAAGGTCCCAGCTGCGACGCTTCCAGCGCAGGATGCGCGTCGGCAGGTCGATGTGCACGACCGTCACCCTGGCGGCCAGCCGGGGGTCGGCTGTGAGGGCGGCGGAGAGCGACTCGCGGAACCGCTCCCTGGTGAGGATCCACACGTCACCGGTCGTCGCCGCCGCCCGTGCGATCGCCCAGCCGGCGGTCGCCTCGGGCCCCTGATCGGGGCCGCACGCGTACGCGCTGATCAGGACTCGAGGCCTGCGGTCTCCGCGTGGAGGGTCGACGACGGTCATGAGATGGTCCTCCCCTTCGCCGAGGCGTCGGCAGCGCTCCCCGGATGCGTGCCCCCTCGGCCAAGGCATACTCTATCTGGTGATCGACGCCCTCTCTGCGGGGTTCGACGGAGGGGACACGCCGAATGACCACGGAGAGCTTCGCCGACTCCATGAGGCGTCTCGCCTCGGCGCAGAAGGGCCGCGCGAAGGGCGCCCCCGGCTACAGCGTCTACGTCAACCGTCCCGTCGGACGCGTCTTCGCCGCGATCGCCCACCGACTCGGGATGACGCCGAACGGCGTCTCGGCGGTCAGCGCGGTCTTCACGTTCTCCGGCATCCTCGTCCTGGCTCTGGTCGAACCGGCCTGGTGGACGGGCATCCTCGTCTGGCTGCTGCTCGCGATCGGCTACGCACTGGATTCCGCCGACGGCCAGGTGGCCCGCCTGCGCGGAGGGGGGTCCCTGGCGGGGGAGTGGCTCGACCACTTCATCGACTCCATCAAGATCGTGACGCTGCCGATCGCGACCGCCGTGGCCATCTTCCGCTTCACCGATCTCCCCGACGCCTACCTGCTCGTGCCGCTGGGATTCGCGATCGTCGCGACGGCGACCTTCTTCGGCATGATCCTCAACGACCTCCTGAAGTCGTCGAAGGGGATCAGGTCCGCGGCGGACGCCGGGGGCGGAAGCTCGCTCCGCTCCCTCATCCTGCTCCCCGTCGACTACGGCATCGTGTGCCTCGTCTACGTCCTCTGGGGCTGGGCATCGGTCTTCGCCGTGGCGTACGCCTTCTTCTTCGCGGCGGCCGCCGCCTTCTGCCTGCTCGCCGCCGTCCGGTGGTTCCGGGCGATGACCCGACTGTCGAGCGTGTCTCCCGATGGTCGCTGAATCGGCGCTCGCGATCGTCGTCGTCAACTACGGATCCTCGAAGTTGCTCGAGCGCAATCTCGTTCCGGTGAGCGACGCCCTCCCCGGTGCCGCGGTCTACGTGGTCGACAACCGATCGAGCGAATCCGAGGCCGTCCGGGTGTCGAGCCTCGCTGCGCGTCACGGCTGGACGGCGCTCCTGCAACAGGGCAACACGGGGTTCGGCATCGGTGTCAACATCGGGGTCGAGGCCGCTCGGGCGGCCGGACGCACGCGATTCCTGCTGATCAATCCGGACGCGACGATCGATGCCGGATCGGCCCAGCGGCTGCTCGCCGCGGTCGAGGGCGACGCCCCCGTCGTCGCCGCCCCGGTGATCGAGGACGGAGCAGGGCGTACCTGGTCGGCAGGACACGTCCTCGATCTGCGCGACGGGTCGACGCACGGACGCGCCTGGGCACGACGCAATCCGCACGCGCCGGTGCGCCGCTGGCTGACCGGCGCGGTATTGATGATCAACGAGGCCGCCTGGAATGCTGTCGGAGGCTTCGACGACGACTATTTCCTGTACTGGGAGGACGTCGACTTCTCCCTCCGCGTGGAGGATGCCGGGGGTGCGCTCGTCCTCGCGGAGGATGCGAGAGCCGTGCACGACGAGGGAGGCACGCAGGGCATCGGCGACCCCGACGTTCACGCGAAGTCGCCGGTCTACTACTACTACAACGTGCGGAACCGCATGCTGCTCGCGCAGAAGCTCCTCGGCCCCGAGACCGCGCGGCGATGGGATGCGTCCTCCGTCTCCGCAGCACGCGAGGTACTGCTGCGGGGTGGGCGCAGGCAGCTTCTCCGACCGTGGCGCCCGCTGCGAGCGGTATGGCGGGGCTGGCGTGACGGGCGCCGTATCGCGCGACGATCCTCTGGGGCATGACCGGATAGAATCCACCCCGACCGCCGCGACCGTGAGCGGATGCATCAGGGGATGGAACGGACATGACCGAAGAGTCGACGAACGACACCGCCCGAGCGCCTCGTCGTGCGATGTGGTGGTGGGTGGCGGGAATCGCGATCGTCGTCGCCGGCGTGATCGTGTACTTCGCCGTGACCTCGTCCGGCGCTCCGGATGACGGTGACGCGTCGCCCTCTCCCACGACGTCGTCCAGCGCGACGGAGGACGCGGCGCAGGACGGGGATCCCGCAGCGGAGCCGACGCCGGATCCTTCGGCGACCTCCGAGACGATGCCCGAACTGGCGCCCGTGTCGCCCGACGACCCCGCCGACAACGGGGAGGGACTCACCGCTCGGATCGTGAAGATGGCGGCGGTGGAGGGCGAAGCGGTTCAGGCCGGAGAGATCGGTGGACCTGCCGTCCAGTTCACCCTCGAACTCACCAACGACACGGACGCCGCCGTCGACCTCGGATTCATCGCGGTGAACGCCTATATCGGCGATGACCGCACGCCGGCCGGCGGCCTGGTGCGCCCCGGGGGCGCTCCCTTCGAGGGGACTCTCGAACCGGGGAAGACGGCCCAGGGCGTGTACGTGTACACGATTCCGGAGGCGCAGCGCGGAGACGTCACGATCACCGTCGACTACCGGGCCGGACAGCCGGCGTTCGTGTTCCGTGGCGCGGTCGGCTGACCGAAAGTCGATGCCGGTCGGGCCGAAGGTCTGACACTCCAGGGATCCCCGCGACTTGCGTCTTGCCAACGCGACCGGTATGCCGCTACGATCAGCGCAGGGGAAAGGGCCGCCTATGGGGGGCGGCCTTCATCACGCGTCGCCGTAGCGCGCGCAGTGCCGAACTCTGGGGAGAAAAAGTGCACATCAATTGGGGTGGTCGCGTCGTCGCGGCCGAAAAGCAGGGCGCTCGACGCCCTCGCGTGGCACAGCTGTTGGGCGCTGTCGTCACCGCTCTCACTCTGACGGTCGGCGCGCTCGCCGTACCCGCAGCAGCCTCGGCGGACACTGCCCCGGCGCCGGGGACGCCGGAGACCGTCGCCGGCGACGCGCTGCCGACGGTGCAGATCGACGGCGTCGTCTACGCGCAGGAGGTCGTCGGCAACACCGTGTACGTCGGCGGAAGCTTCACCAAGGCCCGCCCCGCCGGTGCGGCCGCCGGAACGAACGAGACCCCGCGCGCGAACCTCCTCGCCTACGACCTCACCACCGGGAACCTGATCTCCTCGTGGAACCCCGGCACGAACAACACCGTCCTCGACATCAAGAAGTCGGCCGACGGATCCCGCATCTACGTAGCAGGCATGTTCTCGCAGGCGGCCGGTGCCTGGCGCTACCGTGTCGCCGCCTTCGACACCGCGACCGGCGCCCTCATCACGAACTGGGCACCCGAAGCCAACGGCCGCATCGACTCCGTCGCTGTCACCGATTCGTCGATCTACCTCGCCGGCGAGTTCACGACCGTCAACGGGGCTCAGCGCACCAAGGTCGCCGCCGTCAGTGCGAGCACCGGCGCCGTCACCGACTTCTCGGCCGACGTGCAGGGCGGGTACGGCGCGAAGGGTATCGTCGTGTCGCCCGACCGCTCCAAGGTCGTCATCGCCGGATCGTTCACCTCGGTGAACGGCTCCACCAACCCCGGCCGCGGCATCACCGCCCTCGACGCGAACACCGGCACGTTGCTGCCGTGGGCGATGAACAGCGTCCTGCGAAACGGCGGCACCGCTGCTGCGATGTACTCGCTGTCGTCCGACGGCGACAGCGTCTACGGCACCGGCTTCGACTTCGGTGGCACCTCCCAAGACGGCTTCGAGGGCGGATTTCGCGCGAGCTGGAGCGACGGCAGCCTGATCTGGATGGAGGACTGCCACGGCGACAGCTACGACATCACCCCCACCGCAGACACCATCTACGTCGTGGGCCACCCGCACTACTGCGGCAACGTCAACGGGTTTCCCGAGACCAACCCCCGGTCGTTCAAGCACTCGCTCGCCTTCTCGAAAGCACCCAACGGCAAGGCGATCACGAACGACACCCAGGGATACCGCAACTTCGCGGGACAGCCCACGAGCGACCTGCTCCAGTGGTACCCGGAGTACGTGCCAGGCGATTACACGAAGCAGTACCAGGGCCCGTGGCAGGTCACGGCATCCGGGAACTACCTCCTCGTCGGCGGTGAGTTCCTCAAGGTCAACGGCGCGAGTCAGCAGGGCATCGTGCGCTTCGCGACGAAGACCGTCGCGCCGAACAAGCAGGGCCCGCAGGTGCAGGGCGGAGCGTGGTCGCTGAGCGCCACCTCCTTCCAGACCGGCGTGAACCGACTCTCCTGGGCGGCGAACTACGACCGCGACAACCAGAGCCTCAAGTACCAGGTCTTCCGGCAGGACAAGGGCATGACCACGCCCATCTACGAGATCGATCAGCTCTCGAACTTCTGGACCCGCCCCGCCATGACGTACCGCGACAGCACGGCGGTGCCCGGCACCACGTACAACTACCGCGTCAAGGCCACCGATGCCTTCGGCAACAGCACGCAGAGCGACTGGACCCCCGTCACGACAGCGGCTGCCGGTGTCTCCACGTCCTACGACGACGCCGTGCTCACGAGTGCGCCCGTCGACTACTGGCCGCTCAACGAGAACAGCGGCGCCGCGGGCTTCGACTGGTCGGGCGGCAACGATCTCGTCGTCGCCAACGCGACGCGCGGCACGACCGGTCCGGTCGGCACGGCCACGGCGACGACGTTCTCCGGGTCCTCGAACTCCGGCGCGCGCACCGCGAACAGCATCCAGGGTCCGCAGACCTTCACGGCCGAGGCGTGGTTCAAGACGAGCAGCACGTCCGGCGGCAAGATCGTCGGCTTCGGCAACGCCGCCACCGGCAACTCCGGCAGCTACGACCGGCACGTCTACCTCGACAACTCGGGCCGCGTCACGTTCGGCGTGTACCCGGGGACCACGCGCACCATCACGACCGGCACCGGGTTCAACGACAACCAGTGGCACCACGTGGTGGCCTCGCTGAGCCCGGCCGGGCAGGTTCTCTACGTCGACGGCGTGAAGATCGGGGAGCGCTCCGACACGACATCCGCCCAGGACTACACCGGCTACTGGCGTATCGGCGGCGACAACTTCGGCTCCTGGCCGAACGTCGGCTCCAGCGGATACCTGAATGGGTCCATCTCGAACGTCGCGATCTACGACCGCGCGCTCACCCGCAAGGAGATCGACGCGCACTGGGTGGCCAGCGGCCGCACCAGCACGATCCCCGCGGCACCGGCCGACTCCTACGGCAAGTCCGTGTTCGACCTCGACCCGACGCTCTACTGGCGCCTGAACGAGACCGGCACCGGCACGACCGCCGCGGACTCGGGCATCAACGGCTCAACCGGTACGTACTCCGGCAGCACGAGCGTGCTCGTGAAGAACCAGACCGGCGCCATCTCGGGCGTGAGCAACAAGGCGGTGCGCTGGGCGCCGACCACGAGCTCCACGACCGTGCGCCTCGCGGGCACCAAGCAGTACGTGGCGCCGCAGGTCTTCTCGTCGGAGGCATGGTTCAAGACCACGACCACGGCCGGCGGCAAGATCCTCGGCTTCGGCGACAGCAACAGCGGCCTGAGCAGCAGCAACGACCGCCACATCTTCATGACGCCGAACGGCGTGCTGAACTTCGGCGTCTGGAACAACGCGCAGGTCACGATCAGCACCACGGGCTCGTACAACGACGGCCAGTGGCACCACGTGGTCGGTTCGCTCTCCGGTGACGGCATGGCCTTCTACGTCGACGGCACGCTGGTCGGCACGAACGCCAACACCGTCGCGCAGGACTACAGCGGCTACTGGCGGGTCGGCAACGACAGCGGATGGGCCGGTGCGACGACGTTCACGGGCACGATCGACGAGGTCGCCGTCTACGGCAAGCCGCTGACGGCCACGCAGGTGAGCGAGCACTACCAGCTCGGCGCCTTCGGCTCGGTGAACAAGGCTCCGACGGCGGCCTTCAGCTCCATCCCGACCGACCTGGCCGTCGCGTTCGACGCGTCGACCTCGACGGATCCGGACGGATCGATCGCCTCCTACGCCTGGGACTTCGGCGACGGCGCGACCTCGACCGACGGCCCGACGGCTGCGCACAGCTACACCTCGGGCGGCACGTACTCCGTGAAGCTCACGGTGAAGGACGACCGGGGCGCGACCGACAGCATCACGCAGTCGGTGACGGTGCGGGCGGCCAACGTGCTCCCGACCGCCGCGTTCGACGCGACCTCGACCCACATGAACGTCGCCGTCGACGCCTCGGCCGCCACGGACCCGGACGGCACCGTCGCGACATACTCCTGGTCGTTCGGCGACGGAGGGGTGGCCACCGGCAAGACCGCGACCCACGCCTACACCACGCCCGGCGAGTACACGGTCACGCTGACCGTGACCGACGACCGCGGCGGCAGCGCGACCACGAGCAAGCAGGTCACCGCGGCGCTCGCGCCCAACGTGCTGCCCAGTGCGGCGCTCACCGCGACGATCACGAACCTCTCGGCCGCCCTCGACGCCTCGGCGTCGTCGGACTCCGACGGCCAGATCGTCTCCTACACGTGGGACTTCGGCGACACGACGACGGCCACGACGACGACCCCGACCACGACGCACGACTACGCGGCGGGGGGCGCCTACACGGTCACGGTCACGGTCACCGACAACCGCGGCGGCACGGCATCCGCCTCCACGCAGGTGACCGCCGTCGAGCCCCCGAAGTTCACGGTGCTGGCGAACGACCAGTTCCAGCGCACGGTGGCAGCGGGATGGGGGGCCGCCGACAAGGGCGGCGCCTGGACCACGTCGGGTGGCAACGCGGCCTTCTCCGTCAACGGCACCACCGGCCGCATCGCCTCGAACATCTACGACACGCGCAGCGTGCTCCTGACGGGCGTCGCGTCCAAGAACTCCGACATCACGACGAAGTTCTCGGTCGACCGCACCGGTGCCGGGTACTCGTGGACCCTGATCGGCCGCCAGGTCGGTTCGGACAACTACTCGGCCCGCGTGCGGTTCGAGGCCGGCAACACGATGCGCGTCTACATCCTGCGCGGAGAGACCGCGATCGGCAGCTCGTACGTGCTGCCCGGCACCTACACGCCCGGCACCGAACTGTCGGTCCGACTCCAGGTGACCGGCACCTCGCCGACCACCGTGCGGACCAAGGTCTGGCGCTCGGCGGATGCCGAGCCCACGGCATGGCAGCTCTCCGGCACGGACACCACTGCCGCGATGCAGGCGGCGGGCTCCGTCGGTCTCCTGACGTACCTGGGCGGCACCTCGGCCACCCCGAACGCCATCATGAGCCTGAAGTCCTTCGCCGTGGTCGACCCGACCGCTCCGACCGCTCCGAACCAGCAGCCGACGGCGGCGTTCACGCCGACGGCGGCCGGCCTGAAGGTCACCGTCGACGGCTCGGCGTCGTCCGATCCGGACGGGACGATCCAGTCGTACGCGTGGAACTTCGGCGACGGAGGCACGGCCACCGGCGCGACGGCCTCGCACACCTACACGACGGCGGGCACCTACTCGGTCGTGCTGACGGTGACGGACGACCGCGGTGCCGTCGCCACGAAGACGACCGCCGTGACCGTCGCTCCGGCCCCGAACCAGGCGCCGGTCGCCGCGTTCACCCCCACGGCCACGGGCCTCGCGGTCGCAGTGGACGGGTCGGCGTCGTCCGACCCGGACGGGACGATCCAGTCGTACGCGTGGAACTTCGGCGACGGGGGCGCGGCCACCGGTGCGACGGCGTCGCACACGTACACGACGGCGGGCACCTACTCGGTCACGCTGACCGTGACGGATGACAAGGGCGCGACGAACGTTGTCGTGAAGCAGGTCACCGTGACCGCTCCTCCGGCGAACGCTCCGCTCGTCACCGACACGTTCACCCGCACGGTTCCGGCCGGTGGATGGGGTTCGGCCGACCTGGGCGGCGCGTGGACCCTCCAGGGTGGATCCGCGTCGTACTCGGTCTCCGGCACCGCTGGCCTCGTGTCGCTGGCCCCGTCGCAGACGCGCACGGCCCGGTTGGGTCTGTCAGGGACGGACGCGGTGATCCGCGTCTCGATCGCGGCCGACCAGGTCGCCACCGGCGGTGCGGCGACGGCCACGGTGATCGGCCGTCAGGTCGGCTCGTCGAACTACTCCGCCCGCGTCCGCTTCGAGGCCGGTGGCGGCGTGCGCCTCTACCTGCTCCGCGACGAGACCGCCCTCGGGTCCTACCTCATGCCGGGAGTGACCTACACGCCGGGCACCGTCCTGAACGTGGCGCTCTCGGTCACGGGCACCGCTCCGACGACCCTGTCGGCGAAGGTGTGGAAGGCGACCGACGTCGAACCCGCCGCGTGGCAGGTCACCGCGACCGACACCACCGCCGCCATGCAGACCGCGGGCACGGTCGGGCTGATGAATACCGTGTCCGGAGCATCCACCCTCTCCGCCACCGTGTTCACCTGGGACGACCTCACGATCACCAAGCAGTAAGCGTCGTCGTAGCACCGCAGGCCCCGTGAGATCCGTCGCGGGGCCTGCGGTGTTGAATGGCGTAGAAGCCCCGTTCCGGGAGGGGCTCCCCTCAGGCCGGATGCTCTCGGCGAGTGACGCGGGAAGCTCCCGGAATCAGCGCTTGCAGCTGCGGGGATCAGCGCTGGAAGCTCACGAAGTCGGTGGGGGCGGATGCCAGCGCGGATCGATCCGGTCGCGGGATCATGACCAGCGCCACACCCAGGATCAGGGTCGCGATAGATGTGGAGAAGAAGGGCGCGAAGAGCGAGTCCCAGAAGACCTGGATGGTGAGGAAGATGGTGAGTCCGCTCGCTCGTCGCTGCGCCACCTGCCCGGCCGTGCCGAAAGCGACCACGACGAGCAGCAGCACGAGCAGAGCCGCACCGAAGACCCCGAACCTGATCCAGAGGTCGCCGAGCATCGAGTGCACCTCGTAGCCGTTTCCGAACATGTACCGCTCGACGTAGCCGTTGTTCGGATCGTAGTTGAGGCGTGCCATGCCGGTCTTCGCGATGATCAGGTCGACTCCGTTCGCGAGCGTTCCGGATCCGAGCCCGAAGGGATTCGCCGCGATGAGCTCGCTCGAGGCGCCCAGCTCTGGCCGGCCGCCCAGGATGAGAGAGCCGGACTGGGCGATCTGAGCCTCGGAGCGGACCGCCGCGGCGCGACCGAACCACCCCTCGAGGATGAACGCCTGCAGCGCCGAGTATCCGATGACGGCGACGAAGCCGAAGACGGCCAGGGTGCGCACTGTCGACGAGCTCTTCGACAGCCGTGCGCCGACGGCCTGCCAGAGGACGAGTGCCGCAGCGACGAGGAGCATCGATCCCGCCGACCGCGAGTCGTTGAGCGCGGACACGACGCCGAGCAGGAGAAGGGCGACCACCTCGAGCCACAGCTTGCGACTCATCATGCAGAGGGCGAGGATGACGACCGTCGCCGGGACGGACAGATCGAACTTCCAGACGTTGTCGGTATCGACCCCGTGCAGCACGACGGCCGCGGAGAGCCCGATCCCGTACGCCAGAGCGGTCGGAGCGCTGCCCAGAATCGTCCGCGCCCACACGACGACGCCGATCCCGCACAGGAGGCCGACGAGCGAGAACGTGTTCTGCTGCATCATCGAGTCGTTGGTCGGATGGTCGGCGGCGAAGAAGTCGGTCAGGAGCAGGCCGCTGATGATGGCGAGGCCGCCGAGCACGACCGTCGCCCGCCCTCCGCGCATGCGCCACATCGCGACGATCCAGACGGGGAGCAGGAGCAGGCTGAGCACGATCCCCGCGGTGACGCCCTGGACGAGCGTCACTCGCGCGGCGACGATGATGCAGGCGAGGGCAGCGACGATCTTCACTCCGGTGCTCCCTCCGGTGTCGGAGGTCCGCCGAGGAGGCGCTCGCGGTGACGCGAGATGTAGACGGCGAAAGGGATCACCTGGAACACGAGCACCGAGAAGGCGTTCGCCAGGACGGGGCCCGCTGCCCCCAGCATCGGCGTCACGACCAGGGCGAGGACGATCGTCGACACCGTCATCAGCGCCACCGGGATCATCTGGAACCGGATCCCTGCCTCATCCATCAGGAACATGCCGAGCGGGTACAGCGCGGCCTGGCAGACCACCATGACCCCGAACGCGATCACTGTGGTGCCGGCGATGTCGAGCGTGCCGTCCGTGATGAACGCGAACAGCCAGGGCGAGACGGCCCAGACGATCGCGCAGATCAGCGTCGCACCGCCGGCGAACATCGCGGCGACGAGATACGGTCCCCTGGTGAGGGTGCCGCGGGCGCGCGCACGCGTGAACAGCGGCCACAGGGCCAGGCCGCCCGCGGCGACGACCCCGTTGATCGCGAAGAACACCTGACCGACCGCTCCGTACTCGGCGACCTCATGAGTGCTGCCCGACTGCGCCAGCACGTAGCGGAGCAGGGCGACGGACAGCGGGGCCGAGACGAGCTGCACGAGCATGGGCCAGCCCACGTGCATCACCTGGACGCCGGGGACGCGCCGGATTCGAGGAACGTCGCGGAGAGCGTTGCCGAGGAGGGGCGCGATCGCCGTCAGGGCGAAGCCGAACCCCAGCGCGGCGACGACGAACCCCGAGACCATCGACGACAGCGCGAGGAACGTCCCCGCGGACGGTGGCGCGAACGACACGAGGAGCCAGACCAGCAGCAGGTTCAGGGGACCCTGGGCGGCCTGGATCAGGATGATGAGGTGGTTCTTGTGCAAGCCGAGGAGCACGCGCTGCCAGATCCCCAGCGGGATGCCGAGGCAGAAGATCATCAGCGACACGAAAGCAGCGAGATCGGCGCCGGGGATGCTGCCGGCCTCACCCAGGATCGCGCCCCACGCGCCGCTGAGGTAGAGGACCGCGTTGACCACCATGCCGGTACCCGCGAACGCGACCATGATGCGCCCCACGGTCGTGAGCTGTGCGCCGATCCGTCGGTCGGACCGGGGATCGTCGCTGACCGCGATGCTGTTGACGAGCACGGCGCCCGAGCCGAGGTCGGAGAAGGAGATCAGGCCGGGGAGGGAGGCGACCAGCGTGTACAGCGCGTAGTACTCCACGCCGGATCCGCCGAGGATGAGGCGCACCGTGAGAACGCCGCAGACCAGCGAGATGGCCATCGACACGGCCCTCGCCCCCAGTGCGAGGAGGACGCTCATGCGTCGCCGGCGTCGCCGCCGATCTCCTTCGTGGTCCGAGCCGCCCTGCGCGCCGCGGGGCGCCCCAAGAAGCGCTTCGGTGCGTCCGGGGCGTAGTACGGACTGCTCTCCTTGCGCGTGACGGCGTTGAGTACGATGCCCACGACATCCTTCTTCGTCGATTTCAGGGTGCTGAGCACCGCGCTGATCTGCTTGCGCCGCGTCCGTCCCGATCGCGCGACCACGAGCACGCCGTCTGACAGGTCGGCGAGCCAGAGAGCATCCGACACGACGAGAGCCGGTGCGCTGTCGACGATGACGTACTCGTAGCGCTCGCGCGCCTCGGCCACGAGCTCTCGGAGCCGGTGCGAGGTGATGAGCTGGCCCGGGTTGGGAGCGGCGGCTCCGCCGGCGATGATGTCGATGTTCACCGCGTCGGAGTGCTGCACCGCCTCGTCGAAGGTGGCGTCGCCCACGAGGATCGAGGTCACGCCGACCGCTCCCTCCAGTTGCAGAGCATTCGCGACGGAAGAGCGCCGCAGATCGGCGTCGATCAGCAGCACGTCGTGGTTCGACTCGGCGAGCGCGGCGGCCAGACCGATGCTCACGGACGACTTGCCCTCGTGCGGTGCGGACGAGGTCATCATGACGACCTGCAGGTCGCGGTCGACGGCTACGTACTTGAGGTTCGCGGCCAGGGCGCGGAATGACTCGGCCGATCTGCTGTCCCGGCTGCGCAGCATCGTCGAGAGGATCGTATAGGCGCGACGCCATGCGACGATCTCTCCGATGACGGGCGCGTCGGTGATGGCGGCGATGTCCGAACGCTCGGTGATGCGGGTGCCCAGGACGCGTCTGAAGAGCGCGTACGCGACACTGAGGCCGAAGCCGATGGCGGCGCCGATGAGAGCGAAGAGCCGCGTGTTGGGGCCGATCGGCGCCTGCGGTTCGCGGGCGGGGGCGATGGTCTCGAGGCGCACGGCCGGAGCGCCTTCGGCGTCGCTCGGAGACACGTCCGCCACCGCGGCGATGAGCGAGTCCGTGATCGCGGACGCCGTCTCCTGCGCCCGCAGGCGATCGTTGTCGGTCACCGAGATCTCGATCACGACGGTGTTCAGCGTGTTCACCACGGATACCCGCTTGGCCAGCTGCGTCGCGGTCTCATCGAGATCGAGGTCGTCGATCACGGGCGAGAGCACCAGGGGAGAGGACGCGAGCACGGCGTATGTCTGCACCAGGCTCTGGACGTAGCTGGATCCCTGTACGAGTTCGTTCGTGCTGTCACCACGTTGCGGGATCACCATGACGGCGGCTGTCGAACTGTACTCGGGCGGCAGAGTGCGTGAATAGCCGAACGCCGCGCCGGCGCCGATGATCGTCAGCGCGACGATGACGATCCACTGCCGACGCAGCGCGTCGATGTAGTCCTGCAGTGTCATGTTCTCTCTCTCCCCCTGGCCGGCCTGACCCGTCTCGCGACGGAGCCCGAGCCAGGCCTATTCTCCCCTGTTCGGGGCCACGACATCGCCGTGCTCCCCGGACTCTTCCCGTCCGGCGACGCGTCGGATCATCGCCGTCACGCTCCGGTGATATGCAGCGGCCGAGTGGCGGGCGGCCGCAGCTGCCGCCGCGTCCGGTGCCTCCGCCACCATGGCGGTCCAGTCATCGACGATCGACTCCACCGCATCGGCGATCGTGGCCGCGTCGCCGGGGACGGCGGTCCGGGCCGTCGGGTACCCGCCGACGGCTTCCCGCAGTCCGGCCAGATCGCTCACGACCACGGGCCGACCGGCGAGAACGGCCTCGACGGCGGTGTTGCCGAAGGACTCATCGGTGCGAGACGGCACGATCATCAGATCGCACTCGGCCAGGTGGGGCCAGACGTCGGCGTCGTAGCCGTGCAGGGTGATCGATTCCGCGAGGCCTCCGGCGTCGATCTGCTCCTGGAGCTCGGCCGCGTACCACTCGTAGCCGCGGAAGACGTCGCCGACGACGTCGAGGCGGGCGTCTCGGCCTCTCTCACGCAGGGCGGCGACCGCGCTCACGACCGCATCGGGCGCTTTGCGCGGCGAGAGTCGACCCACATATCCGATCCGGATGTCGTCGATTCGGTCGCGAAGAGGCGCGGGCGCGTCCGGGCCGGCGATGGGGTTGAGGATGACGGCGGTGCGCCGTCGCAGGGCAGGGAACGACTGGCGCAGCATCTCGGCGGTGAAGCGGCTGTTGGCGATCACGGCATGCGCCCACAGCTGAGGCGAGTAGAGCACCGCACGCACGGGCCACGGTGCGTCGGACTCTGCTTCATGGACGTGAGTGACGGTCGGAACTCGGCGAAGGCGCAGCAGCGGCGGCCACTGAGGGAGGATGACGGTGCTGACGTACGCGGCATCCGGACGGTGCCGGGAGATCACCCGCCACGATCCGATCAGACCGCCGATCGCCGAGGAGAGGAGCGTCGGCCAGTGGCGGGGACGGAGGAGGTGCTTGCGCAGCACGAACATCCGGGCGACGGTGACGCGAACGCCGCGCCCCTCCAGCTCGGCGACCAGAGGGCCGGATTCGGGGAGCACCGCCACGACATCGTGGCCGGCGGCGACGAGACCGGCGGCGGATTCGAGGGTGACGCGGTCGGCTCCGTAGAGCTCAGCGCCGGGGTGCACGACGAGGACGCGCATGGGACTTCCCCCTCTCCCGGTCATCTGATCCGTCGGAGCCCGCTCCGGCGGTGTGTGAGATCATTCTTACCGTGTCGGTGCGGCCCCGGGTGAGCCGCCGAGATCTGGGGATCCGACGGAGACTGCTGGGGATGGGATTCGAGATGACCGAGAGCGTCCTGTTCGTCTGCGCGCAGAACGTCTGCCGTTCACCGCTGATGGCTGCGGCCTTCCAGGAAGCTCTGCGCGCCGAGAGCGAGCTGGGCCTCGGCCCGTCCGAATGGGAGGTGGAGTCCGTCGGCACCGTGGCGTCCGACGGCCATCGCGCATGCCGCATCGCGGCCGAGCTCGAGCCGGCTGCCGCCGCACACCGGTCGGTGCGGCTCGAGGCCGACGACCTCGACGTCGCCGACATCGTGATCGTCGCATCGCTGGAGGAGCGCGCGGTGGTCGCTCGACTGCGACCGCAGGCACGCTCACGCACCTTCACGCTGCGCGAGGCGCTCCTGCTGGGGGAGCAGCGTGTCGAGGCGGCGTCGATCGCGGGATATGCAGCTGCTCTCGACTCGCGTCGAGGAACGCTCGATCTGCCGAGGAGGTCGTCGCTGCCATGGCGACGCGCGTCGGATCCGCTCGACGTCGTCGACGTGCACCAGTTGAGCCCGCGCGCCCACCGGAGGGGCCTCGAGAGAGCTGCGAGCGACGCGCGGCTCCTGGCATCGCGGCTGCGGCGCGACCTCGCCGCGCGCACCTGAGCCGTTCCGGAGTCGGTCACCACTCCGCTGCGCGACGACGCGCCCTCCGCGCGATCGAGTGCACGCTGTCGCCCGCGGCGAGGCGTCGCGCGAGGTTCTCGTAGGCGTCGGCCACGTCCTCCCAGCGGAAGGCGACGCGGGCGCGGTCCCGCGCGCGTGCGCCGGCATCACCGGTGTGTTCCGCGTCGGCTTCGGCGTCTTCGAACGCACGGGCGACCGCGTCCGGCTCGGTGAAGAACCACCCGTCTCCGTCGAGGACCTCGCGATTGAATGAGACGTCGAAGGCGATCACGGCCGTCCCCGCGCCCATCGCTCGGAGCAGCGACGGGTTCGTGCCCCCCACGGAGTGGCCGTGGCCGTATGTCAGAGCGTGGACGTAGAGCGCGTCGAGAAGCTCCTGGTCGAAGACGCCGCCAACGAGACGGATGCGGTCATCTCCGGCGGCGGCCTCGTGGATGCGCTGCGTGTACTCCCCGCTGTACGGGGCCGATCCGACGACGACGAGCGGAAGGCTCGCGCTACTGCGCCGGTAGCCCTCGACGATCTCGAGGACGTGGTTCTCAGGCTCGAAGCGAGCCACGACCAGGTGGTAACGGCCGGGTGTGAGGCCCAGCTCCTCCACGCGCCCCTCGACAGCAGAGTCGAGGATCGGGGCGCCGTACCGGATGAGTTCTGTCGGAACGGAGAACTGGTGGTCGTAGTACTCTGCGATCCCCGGCGCGTCGGCGATCAGCGCGTCGGCGGTGCGCACGCCGAACTGCTCGGCCCACCGGTAATAGGCCTTGCCGCGCGGGCCCCACTTCGAGCGCCGCCACTCCAGGCCGTCCATATGCAGCGCGACGCGCGCCCGGCGCAGTCGCAGAAGCGGCAGGAAGGGGGAGTTCGCGGCGTTGAACACGAACGTCGCGTCCGGCCGTCGGCGGAACATCAGGTGCAGCGTCGACAGGCCGGTGTGGCTCAGCGTCTCCGCCTGCTTCACGGGCACCGCAGGAAGGTGCACCACGCGCATCCCGAGGTACTCCTTCTCGCGGTGCTCGGAGTTTCGCGTGTAGACCACGACGTCGTGTCCCCGCTCAGCGAGACGGCGACCGACTTCCTCGATCGCCGTCTCGAATCCTCCGTATGCTGCGGGCACCCCCCGCGTCCCCACCATCGCGATGGTGAGGGCGTTCCCCTTGCTCATGGACTCAGTATGCCCCGCTCGGCTGCACCATGACCTTGGCGGTGCGCCACATGATCTGCAGGTCGTTCATGACCGACCAGTTCTCGACGTACCGCAGGTCGAGGCGCACGCTCTCGTCCCACGAGAGGTCGCTGCGCCCCGAGACCTGCCACAGGCCCGTGATCCCCGGCTTGATGTAGAGGCGCCGGTAGACGGTGCCGTCGTAGGCCGTGACCTCGCTGGGCAGCGGCGGACGGGGTCCGACGACGCTCATGTCGCCCACCAGCACGTTCCAGAACTGGGGGAGCTCGTCCAGCGACAGCTTCCGCAGGATCCGGCCCACGCGGGTGACCCGCGGGTCGTCCTTCATCTTGAACAGGAGACCCGCGCCCTGGTTCTGCGACCTCAGCGCGGCGAGCTGCTGCTCGGCATCCGTCTTCATGGAGCGGAACTTGACGATGCGGAAGGTGCGGCCGTCGCGGCCGACGCGCTCCTGGAGGAAGAAGAGCGGGCCCGGCGAATCGAGCTTCACCAGCAGCGCGAGGATCGGCGTGATGAGCGCGATCGGGATGAGCGCCACGATGGCCACGGCGATGTCGAGTGCGCGCTTGAGGAGGTGCTGACCGCCTTCGTACGACGGAATCTGCACCTGGATGAGCGGCAGTCCCTCGACGGGTGCGAACGAGATGCGGGGCCCGGCCACATCGGTGAGGCGACTCGAGAGCACGAGCTCGGCGGCGGTGCCCTCGAGCTGCCAGCTGAGCTTCTTCACGAAGTCGGGCTCGCCCTCCGGACGGCTCGCGACGATGATGGTGTCGGCGCCGAGCTCGGCGGCCACCGTCGACACCGTGTTCACGTTGCCGATCACGGGGAACGGAACACCCTCGACCTCGACGTCGCGCGCATTGCCGTCGAGCAGCGTAGCGCCGACGACCTGATAGCCGGAGGCGCCGATCGGGTGCAGGGTGCGGACGACGTACTCGACGTCGTCGCGGTTGCCGACGACGAGCGTGCGCGAGGCGAATCGCCCCTGCGCACGCTGCGCCGTCAGCCAGTGCCGCCACATCCATCGGGTGATGAGCAGCGCGAGTACACCGAGCGGCAGGCCGACGAGCAGCACGAGCTGCATCGTCTCCCAGCCGAGCACGACAGCGACCATGGCGATGATCCCGAACGCCAGTCCGCTGGCGTGCGCGACGCCGCGATACTCGGTGGCGCTGGCGCGGAACAGCGCTGCATCACGTGTATGCAGAGCGCTGAGCATCAGATACCAGAGCGCAGCCAGCGTGATGCCGTTGCGCAGGGCCACTTCCCCTGCGACACCGGTCATCAGCTGGATCGCTGCGGTGACCGCGACGGCGAACAGGATGACCCCAGCATCCGAGACCCGCAGTCGCATCCGATAACGCCGCTCCCACTGACGGCGTCGCTCCAGCGTTGCGGACACGCGCGGTGTGACCACCGTGTGCGTGACCGACTTGGTGGCCCGAGGGGCGGCGATCGGCGCGAAGACCGAACCCGTGCGAGTGATGCTCAGAGCATCCTCGACGGAAGTCATGCCGAGGCCTCGTGAGCCGTGTATGTACGCAGAATTCCCCAGTGCGACATCGTTTCCCCAGTGTTCCCCAGACCAGGGACCCCACGTCCCCAGCATCGTCTGCATACCCGACCCCTCGGGTCCTGCTGTGAACCGTGATCCCACATCACGGGAGTGCTCGCACCGTCCCACACGGTGCACGCGTACAGCAGGAACTGCAGACTTCGATCACTCTAGCTGATGGGGCGCGCGAGAGGAAGATTTTTCACCCGTGTGGATGAACGAATATTCCGGTGTTTTCGTCCACTCCGAGGCGCTCGCGGATATTCTGACCGCCGTGAACGCCTCAGCTCCCCGATTCCATCTCAGCCGCATGCGGCCGCGCGACCCCGCGCAGCCGCACCGGGCGGCCAGCAGCCTCGAGCTGTTCTTCGACCTCGTCTTCGTGGTCGCCGTCAGCATCACGTCCGCGCAGCTCCACCACGCGCTGAGCCACGGCGACGTCGTGCACGGAATCACGTCGTACGCGATGCTCTTCTTCGCGATCTGGTGGGCGTGGATGAACTTCACCTGGTTCGCCACGTCTTTCGACACCGACGACTGGCTCTACCGCGTCACGACGATCGTGCAGATGGGAGGTGTGCTCGTGCTCGCCGCCGGCGTGCCCGCGGCGTTCGAGCACGGCGACTTCCGCATGCCGGTGCTCGGATACATCGTCATGCGCGTCGCCATGATCGCGCAGTGGCTCCGCGCCTCGCGCGGGGCGGGGGAGCTGCGGGGTGCGACTCGCCGTTACGCAGCGGGCATCGCGGCCGTGCAGGTGCTCTGGGTGCTGTTCCTGCTGATCCCGTCCGGCACGCTGCAGCTGATCGCTTTCATCCTCTTCGCTCTCCTCGAGGTCAGCATCCCGGTGTTCGCGGAGCATCGACGGCAGACACCGTGGCATCCGAATCACATCACCGAGCGCTACGGGCTGTTCACACTGATCGTGCTGGGCGAGAGTCTCCTCGCCTCCGCGAATGCGATCATCGACGCGAGCCATGAGCTGGAGTCCTTCCTGCCCCTCATCTCCATCTCGGTGCTCACGCTCGTCGTCACCGCTGCGCTGTGGTGGATCTACTTCTGGCCGCCCCACCACCGGGCGATCACGACATTCGGCCGATCGCTGCGCTACGGCTACACCCACTACCTCGTGTTCGCTGCGGCCGCCGCCTTCTCCGCGGGCATCGAGGTCGAGCTCGACGTGCTGACGGGGGAGAGCCACCTGTCGACCGTCGAGGCGTCGCTGACCGTGACGATCCCGATCGCGCTCTTCCTCCTCGCGATCTGGTGGGTCGCGATCCGCGAGAACGCAGATCGCGTGGTGAACACGGTCGTGCCGCTCGGCGCGGTGCTGGTGCTGCTCGATCCGGTGCTCCCGACCCCCGTCGCGATCACCGCGGGGGTCATGGCCGTGATCGTCGCGGTGCTCGTCCTTCGGCCGCCCCTCGCCCGTCGGGAGGACGGCAACTCCTCATAGTCGCGGCACAGGTGCACCATAGCCTCTTGATCGACTCCGCCGTGAGCATGGATCCATCGCCCACCCATCCCGCACAGGAGCCCGACATGCGCCGCATCCCCGAACCCGTCCAGACGCCCGACGGCCCCGCCTACGAGGGGCGACTACTCGACCGCGTCGACGAGGAGGTGGTCGACCAGGGCGCTGCGTTCGATCTGCGCACCCTCGTGAGCCGTCGAGGTGTCCTGGGCCTCGCAGGCCTCGGCGTCGGCACCGTCATCCTCGCCGCCTGCGCGCCCGCCACAGGCGGCTCGTCCACCCCGACGGCCATGACAGGGTCCAGCGGCTCCAGTGCCGGGACCGCCGACGGTGAGATCCCCGACGAGACGGCCGGGCCGTATCCGGGCGACGGCTCGAACGGACCGGACGTGCTCGAGGAGTCGGGCATCGTCCGACAGGACATCAGGTCCTCGATCGACGGATCGGCGACGGCCGACGGCATCCCGCTGACCGTTCGGTTCCAGATCCTCGACCGGGCGAACGGCGGAGTGCCCTTCGCGGGCGTCGCGGTCTACGCGTGGCACTGCACCGCCCAGGGCGAGTACTCGATGTACTCGTCGGGCCTCGAGGACGTCGACTACCTGCGTGGAGTCCAGGTGGCGGATGCCGACGGGCGGGTGTCGTTCTCGTCGATCTTCCCGGGGTGCTACTCGGGCCGCTGGCCGCACATCCACTTCGAGGTGTATCCCGACGTCGACTCCATCACCGACTCCGCCAACGCCATCGCGACCTCCCAGATGGCCCTGCCGGAGGAGACCTGCTCCACGGTCTACGCGGACGCGCGGTACGACGGCTCCGCGCAGAACCTGGCGCAGACGAGCCTCGCGAGCGACAACGTCTTCGGCGACGACTCCGCCGCGCTGCAGCTCGCGACGATCACCGGAGACGTGGATGCCGGGTACACCGCCGCGCTCGTCGTCTCGGTCGACACGACCACCGCTCCGAGTGCCGGATCGGCGCCGTCCGGCGGGCCGGGCGGCGGCGACGGAGGACCGGGCGGCGGAGGCGAGCCCCCGGCGCGGTGACTCTATCTGCTAGACTGGCGGACGCACCGTGTGACATGGCCACCCTCTGGGCCGCCGCGGCGCCACTGATCAGGGCCATCACGGACCACGCACATCGACGCGCGCGGCATCCGCCCTCGATCGCACGACTTGCGGAGCGCTGACGCGCGCCCGCCACACAGCAATGAGTATCACCATGAGCACGACCGCCATCTCCTCCTCCTCCGATCCCCTGACCTGGAAGCAGGCCGACATCGACGTGCACGTCGCCACCCGTGGCGGCGAGTTCGCCGGCTTCGTCGAATTCGACGGCTCGGCGCACGTCACGCACGATCACCGCGGCACCGCGCTCGGCGCGTTCGACTCGCTCGACGCAGCTCGGCACGCGCTCGAGCGCGTCAATGCACCCCAGCGCCGTCCGTCGACCTTCCCTTTCGCCCTGCCCCGAGTGCTGCGTCGGAGGCCGCGCCGCGCCCGGGCCTGACCGCCCTCTGACCGTGCGCTGGGAGACGGTCTGGCAGTGCCCTGGGAAAGCCCGTCGTATGCCGACCACCGCATGCGCACCGGGTTAGCCTGAGGACAGCGATCGGCATCCGCCCTTGGCTTCCACAGCTCAAGGGCTCCCGATCGTCAGGAGAGCATCATCTCCCTCGCACAGGTCGACACGACCAGCACCCTCGGACCGATCCGTCAGACCTACTCGGGCAACGCCGAGTTCCCGCCCATGGCGCAGGCCTACAGGCAGGTGTCGCAGGTGGTCAAGGAGACCGGACTGCTGCAGCGGACGCCGTGGTTCTACGGCCTCGTCGCCGCAGGCGTCGCGGTGGCCCTGGGCGGCGCGATCACCGGTTTCATCCTCCTCGGCGACAGCTGGTTCCAGCTGCTCATCGCCGCCGCGCTCGGTGTCATCCTCACGCAGGTCGCGTTCCTCGCACACGAGGCGGCGCACCGGCAGATCCTCTCCTCTGGCCCGGCGAACTTCCGCCTCGCCCGCATCCTCGCGGCCGGCATCGTCGGCATCAGCTACGCGTGGTGGGACTCGAAGCACACCCGTCATCACGGCAACCCGAACCAGGTGGGCAAGGACCCCGACATCGAGGTCGACACGATCTCGTTCCTCGAGACGGATGCTGCGAAGTCGCGCGGCGTGGTGCGCATGATCACCCGCAAGCAGGGGTGGCTGTTCTTCCCGCTGCTGACGCTCGAGGGGCTCAACCTGCATTACCTCGGCATCAAGCACCTCGCCACCGGTCGCAAGGTCAAGGGGCGCTGGACCGAGCTCGCCCTCATCGCGGCGCGCTTCGCCGTCGTGCTAGTTCCGGTCTTCCTGCTGCTCCCGCTCGGAATGGCCTTCGCTTTCATGGGTGTGCAGCTCGCGGTCTTCGGCGTCTACATGGGGGCCTCCTTCGCGCCGAACCACAAGGGCATGCCGATCATCGATCCCGACGCCCGACTCGACTTCTTCTCGAAGCAGGTGCGGACGTCGCGGAACATCCGCGGCGGGCGCTGGGTGACCTGGTTGATGGGCGGGCTGAACCACCAGGTGGAGCACCACCTCTTCCCGAGCATGCCCCGCCCCCACCTGTCGAAGGCCCGCGAGATCGTGCGCGACTATTGCGAGGCGAACGGCGTCGACTACACCGAGACGAGTCTCGGCCGGTCGTACGCCATCGTGATCGAGTATCTGAACCGCGTCGGCCTCGCGGCCCGCGATCCCTTCGACTGCCCCGCCGCAGCCCAGTTCGGCCGCGCGTAGCGGTTCACCCGAGCCGCGTCGGCGACCCACACCGCCGGATCAGCCGTTGCGGCGGATCCAGCGGAACGTGGCTCTGCTCAGCACGAGACCGACGACCAACCAGATCCCGAGCGCGAGGGCCACGGCCTCGAGCTGCCACTCGCCGGCCGGCTCCACGGCCTTGAAGGAGTCCGGCAGGATCGCGGCGCGCATCCCCTGGGCGATCCACTTGAGCGGGAACGCCGAGGCGAGGTTCTGCAGCCACTCCGGCAGCGTCGTGAACGCGATGTAGACGCCTGAGATGAACTGCAGCAGCAGCACGACCGGGATGACGACGGCCGACGCGGTCTTCCCCGAGCGGGGGACCGACGAGAGCGCGATACCGAGCAACGCGCACGTCAGCAGCCCGAGGGCGAACACCCAGGCGAAGCGCGCCCAGTGCTCGGCATCCGTCGGCAGGTCGACGTCGTAGAGCACCACCGCCACGATCAGCAGCAGCCCGATCTGCAGCACTGCCGTGACCACGACCTCGCCGAGCTTGCCGATGAAGTACGTCACCGGGGAGATGGGGGCGCTGCCGAGACGCTTCAGGGTGCCGTCGCTCTTCTCGACGGCGATCTCGATCGACAGGCCCTGCACACCGGACAGGAAGATGCCGCCGGCGATCAGGCCGGGCAGGTAGTAGGTCGCCATACTGACCGTGTCGGCACCCTGACCGATGTCACCCGTGAAGATCGTCGCGAAGATGAGGTACATCACGGTCGGGAAGAGGAAGGTGAAGAACACCTGGTCACCGGCGCGGAAGTACTGCCGGAGCTCGAAGCCGATGCGCCGGAGGCCGAGTCGCACCGTGCGTGCGAGGCCGAATCGGGGGGATGCCGTCGCGGTGGTCACGCCCGCTCCTTGACGTCGAGGTGGAGGTCGTCGTCCGCTGCGCCGTGCTCGCGGATGAGGTCGAGGTACACGTCCTCGAGGGTGGGGCGCACGACCTCGAGGTCGCGGGGCTCGCCGCCGCGCGCCTGCAGGTCGGCGACGAGCGCGCCCGGCTCATGCGTGCGCTCGGCCTGACGGTGTCCCTCGCCGTCGATCCACCGCACGACGGGCACGCGTGCCTCCGCCCCGCCGATCTCGTCGATCGCGCCGATGTCGGCGATGCGACCGTTGACGATGACCGCGGCGCGATCGCCGAGCTGGGCCGCCTCATCGAGGTAATGGGTCGTGAGGAGGATGCTCGTCCCCTCGGCCTTCAGCGAGCGGATGAGGTCCCAGAACTGCCGTCGCGCCTCGGGGTCGAAGCCGGTCGTCGGCTCGTCGAGGAACAGCAGCTCGGGGCGGCCGATGATGCCGAGGGCGACGTCGAGGCGGCGCTGCTGGCCACCGGAGAGCCGCCCGGCCCGGGAGCGCTGCTTCTGCTCGAGGCCGACCGCCGCGATGACGTCGTCCACCGGGCGCGGGTTCGGGTAATACCCGGCGAACTCGGTCAGAAGTTCGCGCACGGTGAAGGTGCCCGTCTCTCCCGACGACTGCAGCACGATGCCGAGGCGCGCCTTCCATTCCAGCCCACCGCGCTGCGGATCGACCCCGAGCACCCGCACCTCGCCGGAGGTCCGGTGCCGGTACCCCTCCAGGATCTCGATCGTGGTGGACTTGCCGGCCCCGTTCGGGCCGAGGAGCGCGAACGTCTCGCCTCGGCGGATGTCGAAGCTGATGCCGTCGACGGCCGTGAATCCGCCGTACGACTTCCGCAGATCCTCGACCTCGATCACGCTCTCTGTCATGAGTCCAGAGTGCCCGGTCGCGGACGTCGGCGATAGTCGACACGGTTCGCTGCTCCGGAGACGCGGAAGGGGCGTGAGCAGAAGCCCGCTCACGCCCCTCTCAGAGTCCGATGGTCAGCGCGAGGCCTTCTCGTCGCTCTCCACGACCTCGATCGTGATCTTGCCGTCGATCGTCGCGTCGTCCTCGTCGAGGATCTCGTCGTCGAGCGCCTCATCGCCGCGGAACTCTTCGACGGGCTCCGGCACCTCGGCGATCAGCTCGGCGTCGGCGGATTCGTCGGCGTCGGCGGCGTCAGCGTCAGAACCAGCGGACGGGACCGCCGGCGCCGTGGAGGTCGCCGCGTGCTCGTCGCTGAAGATGCCGTCGGGGCGGATCAGCTCGCGCACCTCGGCCATGAAGCTGGCGAGCTGCTGCTGCTGCCAGCGCAGCTGACGGGCGTGGTCCTCGGCATCGCGCAGCACCGTCGAGGTGTGCTGCGTGACGGAGTCGACGATCTTCTGCGACTTCGCGCGCGCACGGTCGAGGGTGTCGCGCGCGCGCACCTGCGCGTCGGCCTCGATGGTCTGCGCCTGCGAGCGCATCAGCCGCTCGTAGTCGTCAGCCTTGGCCGAGATCCGCTGCGCGTGCTCGAGCGAAGCGGTGACCTGCTCGTTCGCGTCGGTCGTGATGCGTTCGGCGTGCGAGACGGCCTGGTTGTGCAGCACCAGGAACTCCTGCTGCGCATCGTCCTGACGACGGGTCAGCGTCTCCTCGAACTCGAGGACGCGGGCGTTCATCTCGCGCACCTCGCGCTCGGCATCCGCGCGCAGCTGCGTCGTCTCGCGCGTGACGAGCGAGCGCAGAGCCGCCGCGCCCTTCTCGGCCTCGGTGCGGATGGCGGTCGCCTCCTGCGAGGCCTGGTGCACCTTCTCGGCGGCGTGGGCGGCCTCGCGCTCGAGAGTCGCCTGGTGCGCGGTGTACTCGGTGTCGATCTTCAGGCGGACCTGGTCGGCGTCGTGCTGCGCCTGCGCGATGATGCGGGCCACGTCGGCGTCGGCCTCGGCGCGCTGCGTCGTGACCTCCTCGCGGGCGGCGGCCATCAGGCGGTCGGCCTGCACGGCGGCGTTCTGGATGAGCACGTTGGCCTGCTCCTCGGCGACCCGCAGGATCGCCTCGAACTGTTCGCGCGACGGCGCGTCGACGCCCTCGGCGCGAGGCGCGTCGACGAGCTCGTTGGTGAGGGTGGTGATCTGCTGCTCGGCGTCTGCGGCCTGCGCCTTCGCGGCGGCGAGCTCGGCCTCGAGAGCCTCGCGCGCGGTGCGCTCCTCGTCCTTCACCGCCTCGACGGTGTCTTCGTGGCGCGCCTCGGCGTCGGCGAGGTCGGCCTTGGCCTGCTGCAGCTGGTTGCGCAGCGCGCTGAGCGCGGCATCCACCTCCGCCTTGTCGTAGCCGCGGAACGAGGCCGTGAAGCCGCCACTCTGCTCGCGCGGGGCGTCTTCGATGAGCTTGTCGAAGAAGTCGGGAGTGCGGTCGTTCCGAGGGGAGTCAGTCATGGTCAGCCTTTCTGGCGCATGTCACAGGGACCGGGGTCTGCGATGTGGCGAGATGTCGGATGCCGAGGGCCGAGCGGGCGCATCGACGACTCAGCACAGCCTAGTTGCGTCGGCTCCGATTCGTGCACCCGTTTCCCCAGGCTTCAGTCGGTCAACCGCCATATCGGTCCGGGGTCCTCGCTGCGCTCGAACCGCGAGGGAACGGGCGGTGTCGAGTACGTGATTCCGTGGTCGGATGCTGCAGCGACGACGCCGCTGCGCAGGTCTGTCCAGAACCCGGCGGTGTTGGGGCGGCCGAGGTACTCCCGGAACTCTTCGACCCGCAGTCGGGTGCCGGCGGGGCCGGAGACGAGTCGTGCGATCGCGTCGTCCGGCTCCACGAAGCGGATGCCGTAGACGCCCTCTCCGAGGATCGTGAACTTGCGCGGCTCACGCTGCACGACCCCGTCGACGAGCCGCCGGGCGGCCTGCGGGTCGGTGCCCAGCTCGACGGCCGTGCCGAGGGTGTCCAGGATGGCGAGCAGCTGGTCCTCCTCGAAGCGCCGCCCGGCTCGGCGGCCGCGTTCGCCCGACGAGCGGCGGATCCAGCGGGGGAGCACCATCGCGAGCACGGCGATGACCGCGACGAGCGCGATGAGGAGGAGCGGGTTGTCCACGACCACCAACCTACGACGCGCGGAGATCAGGCGTCGGGGCGATCATCCGAGCAGCGCCATGATGAGCACGAGCACGGGGAGGCATCCGATCGTCGTGAGGAACACGGTGTCGCGCGAGATCGATTCCCCGACGTCGTACCGCTGCGAGTAGTTGAAGACGTTCTGCGCGGTCGGCAGCGCGGCGAGGATCACGACGATCAGCACCTCGTGTGCGGAGAGTCGGAACACGAACTCCGCCACGACCCACGCGATGACGGGCATCGCGAGGAGCTTCAGCACCGAGGCGAGGACCACGTCACGGCGGTGCCCCCGCGCCCCCAGCACGCGCTGACCGTGCAGCGAGATGCCGTAGCTGATGAGCAGCACGGGGACTGCGGCGTCGGCGATGAGCTGTGCGGGCTGCATCACGAGCGGCGGCAGGGAGAGGTCGAACACCGACACCAGGGTGCCCAGCAGTGAGCCGATGATGATGGGGTTCGTCGCCGTGCGCCGCAGCGTCCTGAGAAAAGAGGCGGAGTCGCTCGTGACGGCGTCGAGGATCGACAGCGACACCGGGGTGAAGACGAGCAGCTGCATGAGCACGACGGGCGCCGGATACGCGGCGCTGCCGAGCAGGTAGAGGGACAGGGGGATGCCGATGTTGTTCGAGTTGACCTGTCCGGCGGCCAGGGCGCCGATCAGGGTCTCGCCCACAGGGCGCCGCCACCACAGGCGTGCGACGAGCGTGTAGACGGCGATGATCGCGACGGCCGCGATCGCGGAGACGGGGAGGAGCGACGAGAACAGCATCGTCGCGTCGGCCTGTGCCAGCACGGTGAAGAGGAGGAACGGCGAGAGGACGAAGAAGATCAGCCGGCCGAGGACGTGCCGTGCGTGCGGTCCGAGCAGATCGATGCGTCCGATGATCCACCCGAGGGCGATCGCGACGCCCACCACGGCGAATCCGGTGAGCGTATCGAGCATTCTTCGAGCGTAGCGAGGGTCGGCCTTGCGGGAAGGCGCGTAGCAGGGGCGGCGGTCCGCGTCAATGGTTCGGCCCTCATGAGCGCGGATCCGGTGGCATCCGTACGCTGGCAGGACAACGAGCCGCAAGCATGCCGCTCCGCGTCGGTCGGCCCAGTCGGCGTTCTCGAGTTTCTCTCGGTCTCGAGCGCACTGCGGGGGTGGGTGCGCTTGCGGACCTTCTCATCGGCTGCTCCGGTCCCCCGTAATCGGGTACGGGGGACCGGAACCTCTTCCCGTCGCGTGAGCGCAGCCGCTCAGCGGAACGCTCGTGCGATTCCGCTGGCGATCTGGGTCAGCTGCGTGTAGAGGAGCACACGGAAGACCGGTCGGAGCAGGAACGACCGCACCTTGTTCGGGCGCCGCGTGGGGTCGCGCTCCCAGGCGAGGGTGATGCGCAGCTGCGTGCCGCCGGCCGCTGGTTCGCAGTGGAGAGCCACGACGCGTGTGTTCGCGTACTCGGTGTCGGGGTAGGCGAAGCGCCAGGCGACACCGCCCCCGGACTCCGCCTGCTCGATCAGCTGCCGGTGGAAGCCGTCTCTGATCTCCACGGGCCTGCCGTCCGGATGAGCAGAGGTCGATCGACCCTCCCAATGTCCATCCGTCAGTGCGATGGACTCGATGCTCGGCTCCCACTCCGGGATCCTCATCGGATCCGCGACGAACGCCTCCACCTCGGCGAGCGGAGCGGGCACGAAGGCGTCGTGCACCTTCCGCAGGATCTCGGATGCTGAGGCGGCCGCCGCATCGGGGAGGTTCTCGGCCCTGTCCAGGGCGGCGGTGATCTCCGGCTTCGTGATGCCCAACTGGGCGAGCAGCGCGTCGATGGTCCCGCTCGGTTCCTCGAGCAGCGCCCGGAGCACGGCGATCGAGCTGCCGTCGCGTCCTCGCGTGTTCGCGCGGTTGAGCACCGCGAGGGCCTGCGGGGTCCAGTCGTACCCCTCCGTCTCGTGGAAGACGATGCGCGACGGCTCGTGGCTGACGTCGACGCCGAGTGCGGCGAGCTGAGTCGCGCGCTCCTCGTCGATGGCGTCGCGCACCCGGTCGAGGCCGAGTCCGAGGCTGCGCAGCACCTGTCCGCCGAGGTCGGCGTCAAGGGTGAGCGCGAGCAGGAGGTGTTCGACTTCTGCGTCGCGCGTGCCGTAGCGCGAGGCCTCCTCCATCGCTGCGAGCGACAGCGTGTGCGCGGTGGCGGCGGCGCGCGTCAGCTTGCTCACGAGTTCCTCCGGGGGACCGGGATGGCGGGGTCGATGCGCCGCGCGTGCTTCTTGTGCACGGCCTGGCGAGTGACGCCGAGGGCATCGGCCACGTCCTGCCACGTCATCCCGGCCCGCAGCCCCGCCTCGACCTGGGCGAGCTCCCAGGTGTCGGTGAGGCGCCGCAGTGTCGCGATGGCGCGCAGGCCGGCGCGGGGGTCGCTGGTGCTGGCGGCGATGGTCGCCACGTCGACGGATTCGGATTCCATGCCGTCAACCTACGTTGCTTATTCGCTGCTTGTCAACCCTGGTTGCTCGGGAGGTGCCGGCTCACCCTGCGCTGGCGGCCTCGCGCTCCTCGGGCGAGTTCGGGGTCCACCCGAACCACACGCCGTCGCCCTCGATCACACTCCAGTCGCCGCAGACGAACACACTTCCCGCCTCGTACGGATCGGGGGCGTCGTCGAGCACCCAGGAGGGGGCGGAGCGCCGATCGACCTCGCGGCAGTCGTCGGCGAGCGGAGAGTCGCTCGTGAGCAGGATGACGGCATCGGCGGCATCTTCGAGCGTCGAAATCCGCACGGTGATGTCGGTCGCATCAGCGGGAATCCACGGAGCGTCCACCTCGGCATCCTTCTCGAAGGCGTTCGCGTCGTCGAAGGTGGACGTCGCGTACTTGTGGACGAGGCTGTCGTACGCGGAGCATCCGGTGAGAGCCAGCAGCCCTGCGACGATCAGGGCGGGGGCGGCGAGGGCCGTTCGAGCGTTCATGCATCCAGCCTCGCCGCGTGCAGCAGGCGGCGTCATCGCACGGGGGAGGTATCGGCCTCCGTCTGGAGGATGACGTCGGGCCGCCCTCACCTGGGCAAAGCAAAACCCCCGCCATGTAGAAGCTAGGCGAGGGTTTCTGGGACCACTGTAATGATGGTCCTTGTGGCTCCGACGGGCGTCGATCCCGTGACCTCACGATTTTCAGTCGTGCGCTCTACCAACTGAGCTACAGAGCCGTGCGACCGGCGAACCTGTCGCATCTAGACGAAAGGCCCTCTCCGAGAAAAGGACCAATCGCACAGAGCGACCCTGACGGGACTTGAACCCGCGACCTCCGCCGTGACAGGGCGGCACGCTAACCAACTGCGCTACAGGGCCATACTTGTTTTCAATTGTATCGGATGGAGTGACCCCAACGGGATTCGAACCCGTGCTACCGCCGTGAAAGGGCGGCGTCCTAGGCCGCTAAACGATGGGGCCGAAGTCTGTCCCGGGGGACTTCCTTGCCGACGCTCAAGCATAAGGGATCGATCCGGCAAATTGCCAATCGAGGGCGCGCCGCCCACGTCCCGGGCGTGTTCGGTAGCACGATGGAGGCGCTGAGCCGCGCCCTCGTCCCGATCTGCCCCTGTTGCTGGTGTGACGGTTGTTGTTAGTGTGGCATCTGTGAAACCGGCGGAAGGGGCCGCGTGAACGACAAGCATCTCCCCCAGGATGCGGGCCTTTTGGCGTCCGACGAGTGCGGCTGCGCGCCCACGTCGGCTGAGAGCCGCGCCTTCTGGTCGAAGGATTCCGTCAGCCGACGCGGCGCGCTCGGGTTGGGTCTCGGCGCTCTCGGCGTCGTCGCGCTCAGCGCATTCGGCATCGGAGCGACGACATCCGCCGCCTATGCCGCCACGTACCCCAGCTGGGACGACGTGCAGCGCGCGATGGGCAACCAGAACGCGAAGGCCGCCGAGGTGACCCGCATCGAGGGGCTGATCCAGTCCCTCACGCAGAAGGTCGCTGACACGCAGGCCGCCGCCGAGCTGGCCGGCGCCGAGTTCGACACGGCGCAGCAGGCCTACTTCGACGCGATCGCTGCGGCGGAGGCGCTGCAGGCGCAGGCCGACGCACAGGCGCTCGCCGCCGACGAGGCCACGCGCAAGGCTGCTCAGCTCGCCGCGCAGCTATACCGCAACGGCGGAGACGACACCGCCCTGCAGCTGTTCTTCTCCGAATCGGCGGACGACGCCGACGACCTGCTGTCCCGACTCGGGTCGATGGACAAGGTCTATCAGTACAACCAGACGATGTACGACAACGCCGTCGCCGCCCGGAACTCGGCCCAGTCGCTGAGCGATCAGGCCAAGGTGGCGCGCGACGAGCGCGATCGGCTGCAGCAGATCGCCGAGCAGAAGATGATCGCCGCTCAAGAAGCGGCCGCGGCCGCTCAAGCCGCTCTCGATGAGCAGACGGCCAACCTCGCCACGATGCAGGCGCAGCTCGCCGCGCTCAAGGACCAGACCGCGACCACCGTGGCCGGCTACCAGGAGGGCGTCCGGGTCGCCGAGGAGGAGCGCAAGCGCCGCGAGGCGGCCGAGGCCGCAGCAGCAGCGGCGGCGGCCGCAGCGAACGGCGGCGGAGGCGGCGGTGGTGGAGGCACGGGAGGATCGCCGGGGTCGGGCGGATGGGTCCGTCCGCAGGGCGGCCACCGCAGCGCAGGATACGGCCCTCGTCCCAAGCCGTGCGACGCGTGCTCCGCGTACCACTACGGCGTCGACCTCGCGAACGGCTGCGGCGCCGCGATCTACGCCGCCCAGTCGGGCACGGTCGACTACGCCGGCCCCAAGGGCAACTACGGCAACTACATCCGCATCCAGCACGGAGGTGGGATCGCCACGGGATACGCGCACATCCGCAACGGCGGGTTCGCCGTGCGCAGCGGCCAGTGGGTGAGTTCGGGGCAGGTCATCGCCTACGCCGGCAACACGGGCGCATCCGTCGGCTGCCACCTGCATTTCGAGGTCTACATCGGCGGAGCGTATACGAACCCCATCACCTTCATGGCCGACCGCGGCATCTCGGTCTGACCCCGGCGCGCGATCACGCAGAAGACCCCCGGCCGCTGAGCGGAACCGGGGGTCTTCTGCGAGATGCGGTGGGACGGGTCAGTGGCCCTGCTCGCCGAAACGGACGATCGCCTCGTCGAGGATGCGCTGCGCCTCGGCGGCATTGCCCCACTCGTCGACCTTGACCCACTTGTTGGGCTCGAGATCCTTGTAGTGCTCGAAGAAGTGCGCGATCTCCTTCTTCGTGTACTCGGCGATGTCGTCGATGTCCTGGATGTGCGCCCAGCGCGGGTCCTTCGACAGCACGGCCACGAGCTTGTCGTCGCCGCCGGCCTCGTCGCTCATCTTCAGCACGGCCACGGGACGCACCTCGACGACGACACCCGGGTAGATGGCGTGGTCGAGGAGCACGAGCACGTCGAGCGGGTCGCCGTCCTCGCCGAGCGTGTTGTCGAAGTAGCCGTAGTCGGCGGGGTAGCCGAAGGTCGTGTAGAGCACGCGGTCGAGGTGCACTCGTCCGGTCTCGTGGTCGACTTCGTACTTGACGCGGCTGCCGCGCGGGATCTCGATGACGGCGTCGTGTGCGCCCATGCGTGTGCTCCTCAGTAAAGACGGGTGGATGCCGCGGACCAGCCTACCCGCGAGCGGCATCCCGCCGCCGGACACCGCGATCGATCACCCGCGTCACCAGCCCGGTGGCGAGCAGGAGGAACAGTCCGGCGTAGCTGTGGCCGGGCAGGAGCAGGGCGATCGCGAGGGCGATCGCGAAGAGGATGATCGCCGACAGGTCGCCGATGACACCGGCCCGCAGCGTCGACGGCGACGCTGTCGTGAGGCCCGGATTCCTCTGCAGGTAGATCCAGGCGGCGAGAGTCGTCACCTGCGTGAGGATCAGCGTGCCGATGTACACGAGGGTCTGCAGCGCGTCGGTGGACATCTGGCCGATCATCGCGGTCGGCACCGGCAGCCACACGATCGTCACCATCCACGCGATGTTGATCCACAGCAGGGGACCGGTCATCCACTCCACGGCGCGGTACTGGTTGTGGTGGCCGATCCAGAACGTCGCGATGAGCACGAAGCTCAGCGCGAAGCTGAGGAGCTGCCCCGAGTGCTCGGAGAAGAACTCGGCGGTCGTGAGCTTGCCGGACGCCGCGTCCGAGACGGCCTCCATGAGCGGCAGGATCAGCAGCGTCATCGCGATCGCCACGACCGCGTCGACGAACGCCGTGAAGCGCTCGGGTCGGAACCTCCAAGAGTCGTCAGCCACGGCGCCAGACTAGAGCGCACCGTCGCCGCCGCGCGAGAGGCTGGCGCCGTGATCTACCGTGGAACCGTGCCGTCGCTCCCACCCGCCATCGCCGAGATCCGCCTGGCCGTGCGCACTGCGCTCGCCGATCTGCCCGAGGGATCGACGGTCGTCGTCGCCCTGTCCGGCGGCGCCGACTCGCTCGCGCTCGCTGCGGCGACCGCGTTCGAAGCGCCGAAGCTCGGCCTGCGGGCAGGAACTCTCACCGTCGACCACGGACTCCAGGACGGGTCGGAAGCTGTCGCCCGCCGCGCAGCGGAGACAGCGGGCGCGCTCGGGCTC
>NZ_JAVAYD010000021.1:0-32341 GCF_041954735.1 Microbacterium sp. LS_15
CGACTCCCGCCGCACCAGACCCGCCGCCTTCACCACCCGCCCCGCACCGGCCGCATCCACCAGCAGCGTGCGCTGTAGAAGCTCCTGCGCCGAGCGGCATCCCGCCCCGTGGGCGAGATCGACCGGGTTCGTCGACCCCAGAGTCTCCACGACCACCGCGTCCACCCGCCGCAACACCGCACCCGCCGCCTGCAACACCCGCACCCGATCCGCGTCGGACACCCCCGCCAGGGTGTTATCGCACAGCACCGCATCCAGGTCGCACACGACCTGAGCGAGAACGTCGACGGGATAGGTCATACGGACAGTCAACCCGCGACCACCGACATTCACACGGGGGAAACCCGGCAGGAATAGGGCAGGTCAGAAGGGCATTCCAGAACTCTGGAACGCTACCGGACAGGATCGAGGACAGGCACAGAACCCGACCGGAACGTCACCACGTTTCGTCTCGCTCCGCTCGCTCAACGACCAGCGGGACGTCCGCTCGCTCAACGACCGAGAGGGCTCCCCTCGCTCAGTCCGCGAAGGTCGAGGCGTCGATGACGAAGCGGTAGCGCACGTCCGATGCGAGCACGCGCTCGTACGCCTCGTTGATCTGCGATGCCGGGATGACCTCGACCTCCGCGGCGATGCCGTGCTCGGCGCAGAAGTCGAGCATCTCCTGCGTCTCCTGGATACCGCCGATGTTCGACCCGGCGAGCGAGCGGCGCCCGCCGATCAGCGACATCACCTGCACGGGCAGGGGCTCCGACGGGGCACCCACGCACACCATCGATCCGCCGACGTCGAGCAGGCTGAGGTACGACCGCAGGTCGACGACCGCGCTCACGGTGTTGAGGATCACGTCGAAGGACGAGCGCAGGTTGCGGAACGTCTCGCGGTCGCTCGTGGCGTAGTAGTGGTCGGCGCCGAGGCGCAGACCGTCGTCTTTCTTGGTGAGCGTCTGCGACAGCACGGTGACCTCCGCACCGAGCGCGTGCGCGATCTGCACGGCCATGTGGCCGAGCCCGCCGAGTCCGACGACGGCGACCCGGCTGCCGGGTCCGACGTTCCAGTGCCGCAGCGGGGAGTAGGTCGTGATGCCGGCGCAGAGCAGCGGGGCCGCGGCATCCAGCTCGATGCCCTCGGGGATGCGAACGACGAACGACTCCGTCACGACGACCTGCTCGGAGTATCCGCCCTGGGTGACGGTCCCGTCCCTGTCGATGCTGCCGTAGGTCAGGATCGTGCCGTTCGTGCAGAACTGTTCGTCCCCGCGCTCGCAGTTGCGGCACTCGCCGCACGAGTTCACCATGCATCCGACGCCGACCCGGTCGCCGACGGAGTGACGCGTGACGTCGGATCCGACGGCCGCGACGGTTCCCGCGATCTCGTGCCCCGGCGCGAGCGGATACCTCTGCGGACCCCAGTCGCCGCGCACCGTGTGGATGTCGGAGTGGCAGATACCGGCGAACGCGATGTCGATGAGCACGTCGTGCGGACCGAGCTCGCGGCGCTCGATCACGGTCTTCTCGAGCGGGGCGGCTTCGCTGGGGGCGGCGTAGGCGTGGACGCGGGTCATCGGGACTCCTTCTGTTCGCCACGGGATCGGGGCCGTCCGCGACAGGATCGGGCGGCACCTGCGGCGGGGGGATCGGTACGGTGGGGCTACGACTCTGGAGGGACGTCTCATGCACCGCTCATCCATGCTCGCACGCCTGGTCTCGATCGTGATCGCGCTTGTCCTCACCCCGACGGCTCTGATACTGCTGTCGATCGGCGGGACGTCCGTGAGCCGCGCATTCTTCTCGTTCGGGTTCGAGAGAGATCTCGCCCCGCTGATCGGCCCCCTCCTCCTGCAGATGCTCGGCGTCATCCTGATCCTCGCCGTCATCGCGACAGGGCTCTGGAGCTCCGCCGGGCTCATCGCGATCGGGATCCTCAGCGTCCTCCCCCTCGTCTTCGCCATCTTCCCTGGCGTGCTCTGGACCGTCTACGGCGCCTTCCCGCGGGAGTGGGGCGACGGGCTGATCTACGGCATCCCCCTGTCGGTCCTTCCCGTGCTCGGAGCGATGGGCCTCGTGCTCGCCCTCGTGCGGCGCGACCCGCGACCGACGTCCGGCGCTCTCGGGGCGATCGGCCTCGTCGCCTCCCCCGTGCTGCTCGCCGGCGCCGCCTGGCTCACCGCGTGGGGCGTTGCGGAGGGGTCGCTGCTCGCCTTCCAGCGCTTCCAGTTCGATCTGCGTCCCGACGCGGCGCTCGCGATGCTCGGCGGACTCGTGCTCGCGGTCGCCGGGATCGTGATCGCGCGATGGTCGCCGTACGCCCTCCTGCTTCCCGGCATTGCTCTCCTGGTCGGCAGCGCGCTTCTGCTCTTCGCGTCGGATGCCGCGTTCCCCGTGCTCGTCCAGCTGCCGCGCGGCGTCAACATGGTCGTCCCGACGATGCTGCTCTACGGCGGCGGAGCCGCAGTGGGACTCGGCTTCCTCGCCTTCACGGCGGTGCTGCTGCGGGTGCGCGCGCGGGCGCGCACGGCCCGGACGGGTCAGGATGCCATGGCGCAGCCGGTTCCCGGGTATCCGGCGGCGCCGGGGTACCCGGGACAGTATCCGGCGGCGCCGGGGTACCCGGGACAGTACCCGCCGCCTCCGGTCGGCTGAGACGAGGGAGCGGGACGGACGATCCGGGAGGGAAGCGCGTTTCGTCTCGCTTCGCTCGCTCAACGACCCGAGGGCGGGCTCGCTCGCTCAACGGCCCGCGGGGAGCGCGACGCGCGTCAGCGCTTCTTCTGCTTGAGCGCCTTCTCCTGGATGGGCGCGTCGCCGGATGCCGCGAGCGCGGCGTAGTACGCGCGGGCCTCATCCTGGCGCTCCTTCTCCGCACCCGAGGCGATGGGTGCGCGGACGTGCTCGGGCTCGTACCCGAACGCGTCGACGAGGTCGAGCGCGTGCGGACGCAGTCGAGCGCACAGCCGATCGATGTAGCTCGACACCGCCGCAGCACGCTGCATCGACAGGCGTCCGTTGATGAGGTGCCAGGCGAGGTGCTTCTCGATGAGCTGCAGGCCGAACAGGTCGCGCAGCCAGGTCAGCACCTTCTTGGTGTCGGCATCCTCGACGCGGTGCACGGCGTCGGTGAAGGCCTCCCACTGCAGCAGCTCGCCGTGTGCGCGGGCCGCCTCGATGAGCTCGGCCTGGTTCTCGTTGAACAGCCGCGAGCCGAGCGCCTTGTCCTTCGCGCCGGGACGCAGTCGTGCCGCGATGTCGGCGACCATCTGCTGCACGCGCTCTGCGAGCAGCAGATGCTGCTGCTCCTCGCGGAGTCCGTTCTCGACCGACCGCGCCACCTGACCGAAGTCGGCGACCGACTGGCCGAACTGTCGCAGCCCGGCGCCGTGGAACAGCTTGCCCGCGGTCTGACCGACGGCGAACTTGGCGAGGGCCGCGGCATCCTTGCCCGTGAACTGCTTGGCGTAGTCGGTCAGCAGGCGCTTGCCGACGAGCTGCAGCAGCACGTTGTTGTCACCCTCGAAGGTGACGTAGATGTCGAGGTCGGCGCGGAGTCCCACGAGACGGTTCTCGAACATGAAGCCGGCGCCGCCACAGGCCTCGCGCGCCTCCTGCAGCGTGTCGAGGGCGTGCCAGGTCGACAGCGGCTTGAGCGCTGCGGCGAGGGTCTCGAGGTCCTCGCGGTCGGCCGGGGTGTCGGTGCGACCGGAGAAGACGCCGTCGAACTTCTGCAGGAACTCGTCGTGCGCGAAGATCTGCGCGTACGTCGTGGCGAGGCGAGGGAGCAGACGGCGCTGGTGCTTGCCGTAGTCGAGCAGCACGACCTCCTGCCCGTCGACGCCGTCGAACTGTCGGCGCTGGGTGGCATAGGTGATCGCGATCTTCAGTCCGAGGGCCGATGCCCACGAGGCGGCGCCGTCGAGCGAGACACGTCCCTGCACGAGGGTGCCGAGCATCGTGAAGAAGCGGCGGCCGGGGCTGTCGATCGCGCTCGAGTAGGTGCCGTCGGCGGCGACGTCGCCGTAGCGGTTGAGCAGGTTGGTGCGCGGGATGCGCACGTGGTCGAACGACAGGCGTCCGTTGTCGATGCCGTTGAGTCCGCCCTTGAGGCCGTCGTCCTCGCGCCCGATGCCGGGCAGGTCGACGCCGTCCTCGCCGCGCAGCGGCACGTAGAAGCAGTGCACGCCGTGGTTCACGCCGTTCGTGATGAGCTGCGCGAAGACGGTCGCGGCGATGCCGTGCAGGGCCGCGTTGCCGAGGTATTCCTTCGTCGCCCCGCGGAACGGGGTGTTGATGACGAACTCCTCGGTCTCGGGGTCGTAGGTCGCGGTCGTCCCGACGGCCGCGACGTCGGACCCGTGCCCGATCTCGGTCATCGCGAACGCGCCGGGGATCTCGAGGCTCATGATGCCGGGCAGCCACTTGTCGTGGTGCTCGGCGGTGCCGAGCTGCAGCACGGCGGAGCCGAAGAGCCCCCACTGCACGCCCGACTTGATCTGCAGGCTCGGATCGGCGGTGACCAGCTCCTCGAACCCGGCGATGTTCGCTCCGTTGTTCTCCTCGCCGCCGAGACGCTTCGGGAACGCGCGGTGCACCGCCTTGTTGTCGACGAGCAGGTGCAGCTGGCTGAGCACGCGCTCGCGGTGCTCGTCCTTGCCGAGCTCGTCCTTGCGCCAGAACGCCGAGTCCTTGATCATCTCGCGCGCCTCGCGACGCGTGTCGCCCCACGTGCCGAGCAGCAGATCGGTGACCGCATCGACGTCGAGGCGCACGCTCGCGGACTCGTTCGGCTCGGCGGGGGTGGTGTTCGGACGGACGGCGGCGTCGACCATGGCGCGTTCCTCTCAGGAGAAGATCGGGGATGCGTCCATGGTAGGTGTGCCACAACCCATGATGAAGTCACCTGTATGGTTCCGCTAACCCGTCTCGACCTCGTCGCCGCGACGGATTGTCGTCAGCCCACAGTCGGACGCCGTCAGGCGTGGTCAGACGCGGCGGACGCGCGCGGGGGCGGCGCCGACTTCGCGTCGTCCCACCGGCGGGCGACTCCGGCACTCAACCGCGACCAGGTGCGGTCTCGGATGAAGATCGAGTCGATCGCGATCATGGTCAGCGAGAACCACGGCAGGCCCATCAGCACCGCGATCCCGATGTGGAACGACAGGATGCCGACGAGGCCGATCAACCGCGTGGGGCGGGTGAGCAGCATGAGCGGGAACGCGACCTGCAGGATGATCGATCCCCAGCTCGCGGCGACGACCATCGGCCCCCAGGTCGTCACCAGGTCGCTGAGGACCGGCCAGGTGCCGAACCTCGCGGTCTGCAGCGGGTTGTAGACCGCGTACCCCTCCTTCCACGGATCACCGCCGGCCTTGAACAGCGCACCGGACGCGTACACGAAGCACACCTGCGCGGTGAGGGCGACGAGTGCGAGGTTGTGGAAGACCGTGCCCAGCAGCGCCGGCTGGCTGCCCTGGGCGAACCACTCGCCGCTCTTCGCGCGACGGCGGGCGTCGAGCGACCACCGCGCCGCGGCGTCGGCGAAGAACAGCAGCAGCAGGGCGATGCGGAACATGTTGTCGCCCTGGTCTCCCACCATGTCGTTCGCCTCGATGAACCCGACCCACAGGCAGAAGAAGACGGGGAGCACGATGCGGAAGCGCCAGCCGAGCACGAACAGCACGGCCAGCACCCCGAGCAGGAGGTAGAGCGCGGTGTAGAGCGCGTCGTTGCCCATCGCCGCGTGGAATGCGCTGAACACCCAGATGGCCGGGAAGTCGCTGACCGGCTGCGCGAGTTCGCCGTTCCACGCGGATCCCGATCCGAACGTGTAGAGGCGGGTGCTGAAGTTCGAGGCGAGGAGTCCGATCGCCGTGACGCCGAAGAGGATCCGCGTGACCGCCAGCCCGTACAGGGCCTTCTTGCCCGAGAAGAGCCACTCCCCGATGAACGCCGAGACGCGATCGATCGCCGACACGACCATGGCCCAGAACCCCGCGACCATCGACGATGCGAACGTCAGCAGCCGCACCGGGAACGACGCCTGCGTCTCCCCTGATCGGGGGCCGGGCGTGGACGGCGGAGCGGATGCCGGAGCGGATGCCGGAGCAGATGGCGGCGACGGCTTCGGCGGTGCCGGTGACTCGACCGGCCCGGGAGCGGTGGTCCTCGCGGCGGGGCGCCGCCCACGGGTCTTCGCGGGGGCGCTCACTTCTGGGTCCTCTCGAACTGGCTGCGGAAGGTGTTCGCGAAGTTCTCGCGACTCTGCCCTTCCTCTTCTATAGGGAGACGCCACCCTGTCGTGGAGAACGTGGGATCGGGGCGCTGGGCGCCGGGGTCGTTCCGCTCGGCGTAGGGGACGACGTTCTGCCTGCTCACCCGGTACTGCACCTCGACGACGGCATCCGCTCCCCAGATCGCGTAGGCGACCTGGGTGGCGTACGCGGTCGAGAGGTGCTCCTCGGCCATGTACGCCGCGGTCGACGGGTTGTCGCCCTCGAGCTCGTCGAAGGAGCGCACCATCCACTCCTCCCAGCCGTCCTCCGTGTAGTCGAGCGCGACGACCGCCTGCTGCTGCTCGTTCAGCTTGTTGTAGGCGTTCATCTGACCGCTGGCGACCTCGCTCGACTGGATGCCGGCGCGCGGCGGGAAGAGGTTGTAGCGGATCATCGACAGCTCGACGTCGGTCGCGCTGACCCACCCTGTCTCGATCCGCTCGCCGTCCTTCTCGATCACGGCGCGCACGTTGAAGTGGTAGTCGCCGTTGATCGGCTCCGGTGCGAAGACGCTCCACGACTGGCCGAACATCGGCAGCATGTACCCCGCGAGCACCTCCTGGGTGGGGATCTCCCGCAGCGCGGAGTACGGGGCGATCCAGAGGAAGGAGGCTCCGACGTGCCAGAGCGTCAGGAGGCATGCCCCGAACGCGATGAGCTTGACCCACCACGCGGGCCGCGGTCTCGCCGCGTCCACGCGCTCGTCCGCGGTGTCCGATTCGGATGATGTCTGTGTCGTCGTGGTCATTGTGCGCACCTTCCTGACCGCCGAGGGGTGTCGGGGCCGCCGTGCGCGGCGGCCCCGACGAGAGTGCCGCTACTCGACCATGCGGTCGGTCGCGACGGTCTGCGCTCGGCGCCGGCCGAACCTGACGGCTCCGAGACCCAGCACCAGCAGCAGTGCTGCGAGGGCGATCCAGCCGCTCTGCACCTGGCCGCCTGTGGTGGCGAGCCCCGAGGCCACCACCTGGAAGGTCGCCGCCACGCTGCCCGAGCTCGCCCCGGTGAGCGTCACCGTGTGGGTGCCCAGGTCGTATCCGGCCGGGATCGTCCAGGTGAAGGTCACCGTGCCCTGGGCGTTCGCGACCTGCGTGCCCAGCGCGAGCGACGCCGACGTCATCACTCCCGTGACCGTCTCGCCCGGCGCGAAGCCGGTGCCGACGGCGGTCTGGCGGTCGCCGCGCTCGAGCACGGGGACCCGGATGATGATGCCGAGCTTCGCACCGGGGTCGGCTGCCGCATCAGCGGAGGCCGAGCCCTGCGCGGTCGCCGAGGCCGAGGCCTGCGCGGTGGCGGATGCCGAGGCGTCGGCCGCCGCCGTGGCCGACGCCGTGGCCGACGACGAGGCGTTCGCCGCCGCGGCCGCCGACGCGTTCGGATCCGCATCGGCCGAGGCCGAGGCGTCCGCCGCGCTCGTCGAGGTCGCGTCGTTCTGCGCCGCCGCCTGGGCCGCCGCGGCTGCCGAGGCGTTCGCCGTCGAGGTCGCAGTGGTCGAGGCGTCCGTGGAGGCGTCCGTGGTCGCGGCGGCCTGCGCCGCTGCCGCCGCCGTCGCATCAGCCGCCGCCGAGGCGCTGCTCGTGGCATCAGCCAGAGCCGCCGCGACCGCCGCCGCCTGCGCTGCCGCGTTGCTGTCGTCGTCTGCCTGAGCCGAGGCCGCTGCCGACGCCGAGGCGTTGGTGTTGATCTCGGCCGAGGCGTCCGCCGAGGCCACCGCATCCGACGAGGCGTCGGTCGACGCGGTGGCGATGGCCGCCGCGCTCGCGTTCGCCGCCGCGCTCGTGCTGGCGTCCGAGGTGGCCGAGGTGTCGGCCGCGGTGTTCGACGTCGCGTCCGCGAGGGCTGCCGCCTGCGCCGCGATCGCGGCTCCGGCGTTGGCCGAGGAGGTCGCGTCGGCGGTGGCCGCGGTCGATGCGGTGGCTGTCGCCGCGGCCTGCGATGCCGCCTCCGCCGCGGGGTCGGCCGCAGCAGAACCCTCGGCCGTCGCATCGGCGTAGGCCGCGGCCTGGGCCGCCGTCTCCGCCACTGCGGCGCTCGACGCGTCGGCGTTCGCGGATGCGGATGCCGAGGCCGCCGCGTTCGCGTTCGTCGATGCCTCCGACGAGGCGTCGGTGGACGAATCGCTCGTGGCCGCCGACTCCGACGAGGCCGCCGAGTTCGCGTCGGCCGCTGTCGAGGCCGCGGCGTTCACGTCGTCCGAGGCGTCGGCCTGAGCCGCCGCCTGGGCCGCGACCGCTGCCGCCGCATTCGCGGTGGCGGTCGAATCGGCGGAGGCCGTCGTGGAGGCGTCGGTGGTCGCCGCCGCCACGGCTGCTGCCGTCGCGTCGGCCGTCGCTGCGGCGGATGCCGACGATGTCGCGTCGGCGAGGGCCGCAGCCTCGGCCGCCGCCTGCGCCGACGGGTCGCCGTCTGCGGTCGCGTCGGCGGATGCGGAGGCGGAGGCCGCGGCGTTCGTGTTCACGTCGCCCGGATCGCCGGCCGTGACCTCGGTGGTGTCGGTCGCCGTGATCGCGCCGGCCGTCGCGGTCAGCGTGTAGCCGGTGCCGGGGGTCGTGCCGGCGGGGACCGGGTAGTTGGCGGTGAACGCACCGAACGCATCGGTGGTCGCGGTCACCGGACCGCCGACGTTCGCCCCGCCGCCCGGTGCGGTCAGCTGCAACGAGACCGAGGAGTTCACGGGCCAGCCGCTGCCGGTCACCGCGAGGTTCGTCCCGGCCGGAACGGTCGGTGCCGCGTCCACGACGACCGGAGCCGCCGTCACCTCGGTGGTGTCGGTCGCGGTCTGCGTGCCGGCAGTCGCCGTCACCGTGTATCCGGGTGCGGCCGGGGTTCCGGCGGGAACCGGGTACGACAGGGTGAATCCGCCGAGCGGACCCGTCGTCGCCGTCACCGGTGCGCCGATGGCCGCACCGCCGGGGGCGGTGAGCTGCACCGAGACCTGCGTGTTCGCTGGCCAGTTCGCGCCGGTCACCGACAGCGACGTGCCGGCTTCGACGGTCGCGTCGGCATCCACCGTCGCCGCCGCCGTGATCTCGGTAGTGTCGGTCGCGACCTGCGCACCGGCCGTCGCCGTGACGGTGTACCCGGTGCCGGGCGTCGCCGTGGCGGGGACGGGGTAGCCGACGGTGAATCCGCCGGTGGCGTCGGTGGTCACGAGCACCGGTCCGCCGACGGGCGCGCCACCAGGGTCGGTGAGCTGCACCGAGACCTGCGAGGTGGCGGGCCAGCCGGTGCCGGTCACCGCGAGCTCGGTTCCGGCCTGCGCGGTGTCGGCCGCGTCGACGGCTGCCGCCGCAGTGATCTCGGTCGTGTCGGTCGCGACCTGCGCACCGGCGGTCGCCGTCACGGTGTAACCGGCTCCGGGCGTCGCCGCGGCGGGGACCGGGTATGCGAGCGTGAAGCCACCGCTGGGGTCGGTGGTCACGAGCTCCGGTCCGCCGACGGCGGCGCCGCCCGGGGCGGTCAGCTGGACGGACACCTGCGTGTTCGCCGGCCAGTCGGCACCGGTGACCGCGAGGTCCGTGCCCGCCTGCGCGGTGTCGGCCGCGTCGACGGAGGCGGCCGCCGTCACCTCGGTGGTGTCGGTCGCGGTCGCCGCACCGGCGGTCGCCGTCACCGTGTACCCGGTCCCCGGCACCGCCGAGGCGGGCACCGGGTAGGCGAGCGTGAAGCCGCCGGCCGGATCGGTGGTGACGGTCTCCGGGCCGCCGACGGTCGCGCCGCCGGGGGCGGTCAGCTGCACCGTGACCAGGGTGTTCCCCGGCCAGGCGGTGCCGGTGACCGCGAGATCGGTGCCGGCCTGCACGGTCGCCGCGGCATCCACCGTCGGCACCGGCGCATCGGTGACCTCTGTCGTGTCGGTCGCGACCTGGGTTCCTGCCGTCGCCGTCACCGTGTATCCCGTCGCAGCGGGGGTACCGGCGGGCACGGGGTAGGCGATCGAGAAGAACCCGGTCGGGTCGGTGTTCGCGAGCACCGGGCCGCCGACTGCTGCACCACCCGGGGCGGTCAGCTGCACGGAGACCTGCGAGCTCGCGGGCCACGCCGTACCGGTGACCGCGAGATCGGTGCCGGCCTGCACGGCCGGAGCCGCGTCGACCGCCGCGGCGGCCGTGACCTCGGTCGTGTCGGAGGCGCTGACGGCACCTGCGGTGGCGGTGACCGTGTATCCGGCCGCCGGAGCGGCGGAGGCCGGAACGGGGTAGGCCAGGGTGAAGCCGCCGGTCGCGTCGGTGGTCACGGTCTCGGGGCCGCCGACGTTCGCGCCGCCGGGGGCGGTGAGCTGCACCGACACCGCGGTGGTCGCGGGGAAGCCCGAGCCGGTGACGGCGAGGTTCGTTCCGGCCTGCACGGTGTCGGCGGCGTCGATCGCGGCGACCGCGGCGACGGCCGACTTCACGGTCGAGGAGCCCAGGTCGAGCGACACTCCTCCCCCGACTCCGGGGAGCAGATCGACGCCGAGGGCGCGCACCGTGAAGCTGCCGGCCCCGAGGTCTCCCGGCGTCGGCTGCTCGTTGATCGTGATGGTCGCGACCTGCGAGAGCACGCCCTGCAGAACCGGGTCGAGTGTCGCGAGCAGTGGCGTGGTGAGCGCGGCGAGCGCGGGCTGCACGAGCGGGATGACGCTCGTCAGAGCCGTGTTCACGAGCGGCCCGGTGGTGGTCGCGACCGCGGAGGTCACAGCGGCGATCACCGGGTTGAGCAGCAGGCTGAGGTCGAGCCCGGCGAGCGTGATGTCGGTGGTCGTCGTCGGAGCCGGCGTCGCCGTTCCCGCGAACTGCGCGAGCGTCCCGGCGACCGTGATGGTGCCGGAGGTCAGCGTGACGCCGGTCAGCGGGTTGGTGATGGTGACGCCGACGTTCACCGTCGCCTGGAGCGCGTTGAGCGCGGTCGTGAGGGTCGAGGTGACCTTGCCGTTGAGGCTCTCGGGGTGCGTCCCGGTCAGTGCCGAGGTGATCCCCTGCTGGATGGCGGCGATCATGGTCGCCGAGAGCACCGGGGTGTTCGCGGACAGGGTGTTGAGGTTCGCGCCGGCGCCGGTCTCGACGAGCAGTCGGGCGAGGTCAACCGAGATCGTGCCGTCGGCGAGGTCGACGAGCACCGAGCCGGTGGTGTTCTCGAGCGGCTCCTGCAGCACCTCCGTCGCGACCGTCTGACCGACGGTGTCGAGCCCGGCGATCGACGCTGTGCCGCCGGTCGCTGTGAAGTTCGCCACGAGCGGCACGTCGGGGATGGCGTTGACCGTGCCGACGAGCGTCGTGGCAAGGGCGGTCAGAGCGCCGCCGGGGCCGACGAGGTTGCTCACGGGCGTCACCGTGGTCTGGATAGCACCGCCGAGAGTGGTCGACAGGCCTGCGACGAGGTCGCTGTGCAGGTCGAGACCGAGGTCGGCGATCCGGTACTCGGATGTCGGGGCCCCCGCGTTCGACTCGGCCCTGGATGCGAGCGCGCCGATGCCCACCGAGGCCTGGTCGAGGACGGCGTCGGTGAGCCCCGCGACGTTGAGCTGGTCGAAGAGACCAGTGAGGTCGAGCGTGCCGGGGTCGACGCTGCCGTCGATGGCCCCCGCGTCGATGGCGCCGCCCGACGTGATCGTGCCGGATGAGGCGATCGACTGGGTCTGCGTCGGCGAGGAGCTGAAGCTTTGAGCGCTGCCGAGGTCTCCGAGCTGCAGCAGCCCGGGCGTCGAGCCGTCCGTGAGCAGCGGGACGTTGAGCGTGCCGACGTCGATGCTCAGCGCGTCCAGCGCGGTCACGTCGAGGCCGCCGAGCTCAGGACCGACAGCAGACGGATTGCTCGTCAGCGTGTGCCCGAGCGTCGCGATGTCCAATCCCCCGAGCAGGCCGGCCGGCAGCTGGATGATCTGTCCCTGAGCGACCGACGGATCAGTCGGATCCGCCGCGTCGAGGGCGTTCGCCGCCGTCGGTACCAGTGCACTCGCGAGGATGACCGCGGCGGCTGTTCCGCCTGCGATTCCCCCTCCGATGGCCCTGCGTCGCCGCAGAGCCCTCCCCTCCGAAATGTCCATTCGCCTCTCCCGTGATGCAGTTTCCCCGCGTCATGGGCCCTCCCCAGGTGCCGAAGACATCATCGGCTGAGCGCATGTTTTGGAGACAGTATTCCCGTGGGAGCGGATTCATGTCCAGGTTTTGTCCAGCTTTCGCGCATGGATTAACTACGTTCTGGACATTCTGTGATTAGACCAATATCCCGGTTGCGCGAACGGCTCAATTGAATGATGGTTCAGTCAACAAACTGCGCAACACGCGGAACGATCGGTCTGCGACGCCGCCGTCCAGACATGACGGAGGCCCCGCAGACGACGTCTGCGAGGCCTCCGATGAGCCAGCGAAAAGAGGGCGCGAGCGGCTAGATCACGAGACCATGGCCGAAGCGGAACAGCGGGTCGGCCGTGTCGAACGGCACGTCGGGTCGAGATGCCTCGACCGCCGCCATGGAGCGGGGCAGGTCGAAGGGCAGCCGGCCCTGCGACGGCGACGCGCCGCTCAGCACGTCGAGCAGCGCCGAGCCCGATGCGCCCCAGTTCACGACCGCAGCGGCCGCCGCTTCGACGATCGGCTCGAGGATCGCAGGTCGGTCGGCGAGCACGTCGATCACGGTCGGGACGACCGCGGCGACGGCGCCGACGTGCTCGACCACCTCGGACGGGAACTCCAGCGAGCCCGCATGGAAGAAGTTCTCGAACATGGTCTCGCGCTGCTCGAACGGCGCCTGCAGACGGATGACGGCGAGATCGGCGGCTTCCGGGGAGTCGACCACCTCGCCGTACCCGCCGGCCACCGTCGCGTCGATGCCCTCAACGTAGAGCTTGAGGCCTCGACGGAACGGCAGCACTCCGTCGTTCGTGAGCACGGTGATCGAGGCGCGCTGGGCGTCCTCTCCGGCGGCACGGAACTCGGGAGCGCCGACCACGGAATCCGCGGCATCCTCGTCGACGAACGGATCGTCGAAGAGACCCAGCTCGAACTTCTCGCGCAGCATCCGTCGCGCCGAGACGTCGAGCCGCTCCTCCGGGATCGACCCGTCGGCGATCAGCTCGAGCAGCAGCTCCGCGCAGTCCTCGCCGCCGAACTGGTCGGCACCCGCCTCGAGCACCGCGCGCATCCGCTCGCGCGGCGACAGATGCTCGACGCCCCAGGCGCGGGCCGGGAACGGCTGACCGAAGATCTCCGCGTCGGTGATGAGGCCCCAGTCGGTGCACACCAGGCCGTCGAAGCCGAAGCGCTCCCGGAGCAGGCCGGTGATCACGGATCTGTTGAAGCCGAAGCCGACCTCCTCGTACTCGGTGCCGACCGGCATCCCGTAGTACGGCATCATCTGCCTGGTGCCTGCGGCCATGGCATCCTCGAACGGCTTCAGGTGCAGGTCGAACTGCCCGCCGGGATACACCTGCTCGCGGCCGTACGCGAAGTGCGGATCCTCGCCGTCCTTCTGCGGTCCGCCGCCGGGGAAGTGCTTGGTCATGGTCGACACCGAGCCGGGACCGAAGGACGAGCCCTGGAAGCCTCGGATATATGCCGCTCCGAGAATGCCCGTGAGTTCCGCGTCCTCGCCGAAGGTCGCCGTCTGCCGCGCCCAGCGCGGTTCGGTCGCCAGATCCACCTGCGGGTGCAGGGCGACGCGCAGGCCGACGGCGGTGTATTCCCTGCGGGCGATATCAGCGAACCGCTCGACGAGCGCGGGGTCGCGGGTCGCCGCCAGACCCAGCGTCTCGGGCCACTGCGAGAAGGGCCCGGCCAGGATCGAGGCCCCGGGGTTCTCGCTGAAGGAGTGGCGAGGGTCGGTCGACAGCGTCACCGGAATGCCCAGGCGGGTGGATGCCGCGAGTCGCTGCAGCTCGTTGTGCCAGGCTGCGATCTCGCGGCCTGTCGGCGCAGCGCCCAGCAGGTTGAAGTGCGTGAGGTGCTTGCCCTCCACGAGTTCGCGGGCGCTCGGCATCCCGAACACCGGGTTCGCCTCGTCGAGGTCGCCGATCGCGATCATGGTGTGGAAGAAGAGCCCCGCCTTCTCTTCGACCGTCATCTCGTCGAGCAGCAGTTGCACGCGCTCATCGGTCGAGAGGCTGCGATCGAGCCAGGGCCTTGCGGTGGTCGTGGTCGTGACGTCCGTCATCTCACTTGACTCCCTTGATGCGGTAGACGAGCACGGCACCGGCGAGCGCGACGAGCGCGCCGAACAGGTACCAGGTCGGGTAGCCGCCGAGCGGCGTGGCCGCGCCCAGCGCGATGATGCCGGGGGCGATGGCCGGCGCGATCGACTGGGGCAGCGCGTTGGCGATGTTGAGCACGCCGAGGTCCTTCGCGACGTCGTCGGGGTTCGGCAGCACCTCCGTCGCGAGCGCCAGGTCGACCGACAGGAAGGATCCGGCGCCGAGGCCGATGATCGCCTGGGCGAGGATCACGATCTCGATGCTCGGAGCGATCGCGAGGATCACGAGTCCGACCACCATGATGAGGCCCGCGACCGCGACGAACGGGCGGCGCTTGCCGATGCGGTCGGAGAGGAAGCCGCCCAGCGGCGATGAGATCGCCATGGCCGCCATCGACGCGAGGTTCGCGATGAGGATCGTGCTGACCGCTCCTTGCTCGTCGAGGCCGAACCGCGTCACGAGGTAGAGCGGCAGGAAGGTCGCGATGCCGGCGTAGCCGAACATGACGAAGAACTTCGTGAGCCACGTCCAGCCGAAGTCCGGGTGCCTGCGGGGGTTGAAGACGAACGAGCCGAAGAACATCGCGAGCGTGAAGCGCTCGGCGGGCTTCTGGGTGAGGCGACGGTCCTTGAGCGTGAGGACGAAGATCACCACGAGCACGAGCGCGATCACGCCGGGCACGACGAAGCGCTCGAAGTCGCCGGGGAGGAAGTTCACCAGGAAGCTGCCGGCGAGGATGCCGATGGGGGTCGTGATGCCGACGACGCCCGAGACCTTGCCACGGCTCGACACGGGCACCTGGTCGGGGAGGGTCGCGTTGGCGGCGGCGAGCACGGCGTTCATCGCGGTCTGCACCAGGCACCAGGCCAGCAGCACCACCCACACCGAGGTCGCGACGCCGATGATCGCGAAGCCGCCGAGACCGACGATCGCTCCGCCGAGGATCCACGGGCGACGCATGCCCCATCGGGACGTGGTGCGGTCGGAGAGCCGGCCCACCAGCGGGTTGGCGATGAGGGCGAACGCGGCGCCGACGCCCATGACGAGACCGAGGCTGCCCTCGGTGTTCGTCGGGTCGAGGCGCTGGATCTTGAACGCCATCGAGACCATCACCGGGGTCAGCAGCGCGAGGAAGACGCCGAAGTTCACGGCGGCGAGTCCGGGCGTGTAGCCGCGCGGGGTCTTCAGCGGGGTCGTGCCGGGGGCCTTGAAGCCGGTCGTTCCGACCGCAGCAGCGGTGGCGGCCGATGACAGCTCTGTCATGCGAGTTCCTTTCGAGCAAAGGTGCACCGGGTCGTCTGCGACCCGATGTGCCACGACGATACACGAAACTCGACCGTTTGGTAAGTGAATGCCGACCGCTTGGTAATGAGCGAGGATAGGATGCAGGAGGAGGCGGACATGACGATCGTGACCCCGACCGGCACGCGGCAGGCGCGCGCGGCCGCCACGCGGCAGCGCATCCTCGACGCCGCGCGGGAGCTGTTCATCGCGCACGGGTATCGGGCGACCTCGCTGCGCGACATCGCCGCCGCGGCATCCGTCAGCCATCCGGGTCTGCTCGGCCACTTCGCCTCGAAGGACGACCTGCTCGCCGAGGTCGTCGCCGGTTTCGAGGAGGACAACGAACGCGCGTTCGACGTCATCACCGCGAACGCCGAACCCGGAGAGCTCGTGTCGGCGGCGATCGCCGCCCGCAACGCCCGCACCCCCGGCTACCTCGAGCTCTTCGCCGCCCTCACCGGCGAGGCCTCGGCACCCGCCCACCCCGCTCATCGACGCATGCGGGACCGGTACGAACGACTCCGCACACTGACCGGGGAGGTGCTCGGCGATGCCCGGCTGCACGGCACGGTCGACGCCGATCGAGACGTGGCCGACGAGACGATCAGGCACATGGCCGGGTGGGACGGCCTGCAGCTCATGTCGCAGTACCTGCCCGACCGCGTCGACGTGGTCGCGGTGCTGGAGGAACGAGAGGCGCAATGGGCCCTGCCGCTCGGATGGCGCGACCCCGACGACGAGCCGGCGTCCGAGACCGGTTCCCCCTTCCCCGGCCTCACCGGTGCCCTCGTCGACGAACCGGTCGACACCGACCCCGGCTACGCCGTCGGACGCAAGCGGAGGGCGAGGATCGTCGCCGACGCCATGCGGCTCTTCGCCCGCGACGGCTACGGCGACACGAGCCTCCGTGACATCGCCGAGGCCGTCGGCGTCTCGAAGTCGACGCTCCTGCACCACTACCCGTCCAAGGAGCTGCTGCTCAGCGCGGTGCTCGCGGAGCGCGACCGCTCGATCCAGGATCGCGCCGACACGGTGCCCCTCGACCGTGCTGCCGACGCGCTGCGCGACCTGCCGCTCGGCGCGTTCGGCAACGCGCACGACGAACCCGGCCTGATCGAGGTGTACGCCGTGCTCTCGTGCGAGGCGGTGCCGGCGGGGCATCCCGCCCACGAGTACTTCACCCAGCGGTTCACCCGCGTGATCGACTACTTCGCCGAGCTCTTCCGACTCGCGCAGGTCGACGGCGATCTGCCGGCGCACCGCGATCCCGAGCACGAGGCCGTGTGGCTCGTCGCGCTGTGGGACGGCCTGCAGTACCAGTGGCTGTACGACCGGGATGCCGTCGACATCGCGGCGCAGCTGCGCGCGCACCTCGACGACGTGCTGCCGCCCCGAGGCTGAGGACTGCGACTCTCGGTCAGGCGTTCGCGATCACGGCGAGCACGTCTTCGCCGTAGGCCTCGCGCTTCTTCTCGCCGATGCCGGTGATGCCCTCGAGGTCCGAGAGCGAGGTCGGCCGGTGCTCGGCGAGCGCGCGAAGGGTGGCGTCTCCGAAGACGACGTACGCGGGCTTGCCCTGCTCGCGGGCGACGCCGGCGCGCCAGGCGCGCAGCGCCTCGAAGAGACCGCGGTCACCGGCATCCAGAGCATCCGCCGCACTCGCCTTGCGGGCGCGCGACGACGAGGCCGGCCGCCCGATGGTGTCCTTCCGGAGCGGCACGGGCGTCTCGCCTTTCAGCACGCCGGGCGCCTCGGCGCCGGGGGCGAGTGTGCCGTACTCGCCCTGCGCCGCCAGGATGCCGCGGGCCAGGAGCTGCCGGATCACGCTGCGCCAGTCCTGCTCGCTCAGGTCGGAGCCGATGCCGTAGGTCGCGATCTTCTCGTGGCCCTGCTGACGGATGCGCTCGGTCGACGCTCCGCGCAGGATGTCGATGAGGTGCCCTGCGCCGAACGCCTGATTGCGCTCGCGCTTGAGCCGCACGATCGTCGAGAGCAGCTTCTGCGCCGGGATCAGCCCGTCGAACGTCTCGGCCTTCTCGAGACAGGTGTCGCAGTTGCCGCACGGCTGAGAGTCCTGCCCGAAGTACCCGAGCAGGTTCTGCCTGCGGCACTGCACCGTCTCGCACAGCGCCAGCATGGCGTCGAGGTGCTGCCCCATGCGCATCTTGAAGGTGCGGTCGCCGGGGCTCTGGTCGATCAGCCGACGCTGCTGCACGACGTCGCCCAGGCCGTAGGCCATCCAGGCGACCGACGGCAGGCCGTCTCGCCCGGCACGGCCCGTCTCCTGGTAGTACCCCTCGACCGACTTCGGCAGGTCGATGTGGGCGACGAAGCGCACGTCGGGTTTGTCGATGCCCATGCCGAACGCGATCGTCGCGACCATGACGACGCCGTCCTCGCGGAGGAAGCGCGACTGGTTCGCCGCGCGCACCTCCGCCGGCAGACCCGCGTGGTACGGCAACGCGTCGAGCCCCTGCGCGGCGAGATAGGTCGCCGTCTGCTCGACCGACTTGCGGCTCAGCGCGTAGACGATGCCCGCCGCACCGTCCGGCTGCTCCCGGATGAAGCCGACCAGCTGCTTGCGCGGGTCGACCTTCGGCACGATGCGGTACTGGATGTTGGGTCGGTCGAAGCTCGCCACGAAGTGCTTCGCGGAGTCGAGGTGCAGGCGCTCGGTGAGCTCCTGGTGCGTCGCGCGGGTGGCGGTGGCCGTGAGCGCCATGCGAGGCACCCCGGGGAACCTCTCGCCGAGGTCGCCGAGGGCGAGGTAGTCGGGGCGGAAGTCGTGGCCCCACTGCGACACGCAGTGCGCCTCGTCGATCGCGATCACACTGAGCGTGCCGCGCTGCAGCAGAGCCGTCGTCGCCGGGCTCGACAGGCGTTCCGGCGCCACGTAGATGAGGTCGAGCTCGCCCGACACGTAGGCCCTCTCGACCTCGCGGCGCTCGTCGATCGACTGCGTCGAGTTGAGGTACGCGGCCTTCACGCCGTTCGCGCGCAGCGCGTCGACCTGGTCGTGCATGAGCGCGATGAGGGGACTGATCACGAGTCCCGTCCCCTCGCGCACCAGCGCGGGCACCTGGTACGTGATGCTCTTGCCGCCGCCGGTGGGCATCAGCACGACCGCGTCGCCGCCGCCGATCACCTGGTCGACGATCGCCGCCTGGTCGCCACGGAACTCCTCGTAGCCGAACACGGTGCGCAGCGCCTCGTGCGCCGTCGCGAACCGGCTCGGCGTGGCTCGGCGGACCGTTTGCGCAGCGCGAGCGGATGCCGGGGCTGCGGCGACCCGCGTGCTCGGTCCGGGTCCCCAGTCCAGTGGAGGCTCGAACCCGGCGCCCTGCGGCTCCCAGTCCATCGGCTCCGGAGGCTCGGAGGGCTCCCACCCGTCGCCATCCCATCCGTCGGAGGGCGGCTCATCCGCGAACGGCAGGTCCTCGTAGGGGTCACGGGGAGTCTGCGGCATCCCTCCAGCGTAACGACCTCCGGGTCGGCCCGCGGGCGTAGGTTGGACGCAGACGCCCGAAGGAGCATCCGATGACCGACTTCACCGTGACCCGCAACGACGACGCCTCCCGCTACGAGATCCACTCGGGCGACACGCTCGCCGGCTTCGCCGAGTTCCAGCAGCGCCCCGGCGCCATCCGCTTCATCCACACCGAGGTCGACCCGGCATTCCAGGGGCAGGGGCTCGCGAGCATCCTCGCGAAGGATGCCCTGACGGATGCCGCGGCGACGGGCGACGCGATCGTGCCGCTGTGCCCCTACATCGCGAAGTATCTGACGACGCACGAGATCCCCGGCGCGGAGATCCGCTGGCCGCAGCGACCGGCGCCGATCGCCGGCACGGACGCAGCCGGCACGGATGCCTCCGGCACCGACCCCGCGGACTCCTGATGATCGGCGAGCGCCGCATCGTCCTCGAGCCACGCGAGGTGCCACTCGGCGGCGTGCGCGGCATGAACGTGCTGCGCCTGCTGCCGCACCGCAACCTGCCCACCATCGGCGCGTGGTGCTTCCTCGACCGCTTCGGCCCCGCCGACACGCGCATGCGGGTCGAGCCCCACCCGCACATCGGCCTGCAGACCGTGACCTGGCCGCTCGTCGGCGAGATCCGGCACCGCGATTCCCTCGGTAGCGACGCCGACCTGCGCCGCGGCCAGCTCAACCTCATGACCGCAGGCAACGGCATCTCGCACTCGGAGTACTCGATCGGCGACGACCCGATCCCGCTCGACGCCCTGCAGTTCTGGGTCGTGCTGCCCGAGAGCGCGCGCCACGGGGCGGGCGGGTTCGAGCGTCACACCGACCTTCCGAGCGTCGTTCTCCGCGCGGTCGAGGGAGCGGATGCCGCGGCCACGGTCGTCCTAGGCGAGTTCGCCGGCATCACCTCGCCAGCCACCGTGCACACGCCGATCGTCGGTGCCGAGATCGCGGTCGCCGCGGGCAGCACGGTGCGGTTGCCCCTGCGGGGCGACTGGGAGCACGGGCTCATGCTCGTCGAGGGGGATGCGGTGGTGTCGCAGCATCCGACGGAGCTCAACGACATGCTCTACCTCGGCGACGAGCGGGATGCCGTCGAGGTGTCGAGCGCGGACGGCGCCCTGCTGTTCCTCGTCGGCGGGGAGCCGTTCGAGGACGAGATCGTCATGTGGTGGAACTTCGCGGGCAGGTCCCACGAGGAGATCGTGTCGGCGCGCGAGGACTGGGAGGCGGCATCCGAGCGCTTCGGATCGGTGGAGGGGCACGACGTGCGCATCCCGGCGCCGCCCCTGCCCGACGTGCGGCTGATGCCCCGCGGGCGGAAGATCTGACGGCGATGGAATCGGATGTGTTTCGCGGGCCGCTGAGCGAGATGCCGGACGCCTCCCGTGGTTCTCTGATCTGGCCCAGCGCCCCCGCACCGCAGCCCCCACGCTTCGTGACGGGTTTCGAACTCTTCGCGCGATTCGCGCGCGATACGGGTGAAGATCCCGCGGCCCTCGCCGAGGACCTCGCCGCGCTGTGGGCCTTCCTCGCGGAGCATCCCGCGATCCTCTCGCCCCCCCGAAAGGGCGACCTCCGCCGCACGGTTCCTGGGCAACACGATCACCACCGCCCACCCCGGAGCGACGTGGCGGATGACGAACGAACCCGAAGTGGGCACGTCGACGCGGTCCATCCCCGTGGAGGGTCTCATCCGGATGATCGTGGAGCACCCCGATCGGCGCGAGGCCTTTCTCGACGAGATCGCCTCCTGGCCCCAGGCCGATCAGGACGACGCAGAGCTCTCGAGCATCGCGAACGAGCCCGCTGCGGTCGACCTCGTCCCGGCACCGGTGCCCTTCGCGCGTCCACCGCTCCCGGCGCAGACGTTCATCGACGCCGAGGGTCAGGTCATCCACTACGGATCGCGCTGGGGCGACGAGTCGCCGCCCGAGGACGCCTATTCGCGGGAGACCCACCCCGAGCGCTTCGCGCCCGTGCTCTCGGTCGTCGACGCCCTGATCGACCATCTCGAGACGTGGTACGTCGTCGACGTCGAGCGCCGGACCGACGATCGGGGGACACCGGTCACACACCTGCGACCGTCGACTGGAGCGCCGATCACCCTGCGCTCGACGGACGTCGGCATCGACGTCGAGGCCGGAGCGCTGTTCCGCGAGAGGATGCCTGGCTGCACGTGCGATGCCTGCGACGAAACCGCCGCGACGGTGGCCGACCGGCTGGAGGAGACCGTGCTCGCGATCGCCGCCGGAGGACTGCGTGAGGTGTTCCCGATCGGTCGACAGCGCTGGGTGCACACGCGGATCCTCGGCGTCGGCGGCGACCGGTCGAGCAGCGGCGCCCCCGATCCGTCGCTCTCATCGGAGCGGCTGGATGCTGCGGCGAAGGATCTCGGCCGTCTCCGCGACGGCTGGTGGCCCGCGTGGTCCCTGCGCCCGGGACGCTCAGCGCAGATCCCGCGCTGACGAGACTCACGGCAGCATCCGCACGGGCGAGACGACGCTCGCCCGGCGACCGAGGGGGAGGAGTCCGGTCGTCGGGCGAGCGAAGTGCGACGCAGCTGCTACTCGGGCTGCGCCGTCGGCGGAGCCTCGGTGGGCGGAGCCTCGGTCGGCGGAACCTCGGTCTTCGGGGCTTCCGTCTCCGGAGCCTCTGTCTCCGGGGCTTCCGTCTCCGGGGCGGCGGAATCCGGCGCATCCGCTGCGGCCGGAACATCGACCGTGAGGATCGTCCGCACGGCCGAGTCGCCGTACTGCACGAGCCCGAGGTAGCGGGTGCCGGGGGTCAGGCCGGTCCAGTTGAGGTCGTAGCTCGTCTTCTCTCCGCGCACGACCGCGAGCGGGTTCGGCGTGGCAGTCAGCGCGCCCTCGCCCTCGGGCTGCACGGTGGCGTAGGTCATGTCCCACGTCGTCGGCGCCGAGGTCGCGTACACGTTCGCGACGACCAGATAGGTGCCCGCGGTCGGGGCGGTGACGGTGACCTGCTCGTCGGCCGATCCGGTGGCCGACCGCCACTGCTCGTAGTACCGCAGGTCGTCGGGGCTCACCACCCGGTAGACGGTCAGGTCGAGGTCGCTGCCGGTGTCGTCCGAGGAGTCGAGGTCGAACCGGGCGAGCGTCGTGCCCTCCGGTACGTCGACGATCCACGACACATCCTTGTTCGCGTCACCCGATGCCTCGTCGCCCGAGTGCCCGACGACGCGGCCGTCGGGGTCCTCCAGCAGTGTGAACGGCGTCAGGCCCGAGAGCCCGAGGGGCAGATCCCCGTCGACACCCGGCGTGATCTCGACCGTGGTCGATCCGTCGACGCCCGTGCCCGTGACCTCTGCCGGAGCATCCGCCGTGACCGGGAACACCGCGATGGGAGACCGCACCGTGTTCTTCTTGCTCGTCCAGGTGAGCGAGCCGGTGGCCCACTGCTCGACGGGAGCGCTCTGGTTGTCGAACGTGACGGTGTAGGTCGCCTTCTGGCCGGGGCGGTCGAACTTCAAGGTCGACGGCGACACGGTGACGTTCACCCCGGGGACGTCGACGGATGCCGTGAACGTGCCCTTCTCGGTCGCGGTGACCGTGCGGGTGACCGTCTGCGCGCTCGCGAGCGAGCCGATCGAGATCGACGCGGAGTTGAGGTCGCTGCCGTCGATGGGGTCGCCGGGGAAGTCGGCGAGTCCCTTGCCCTCGAGGAACGCCATCCAGTCGACCACGTCGTTCAGGTAGAGCAGGCCGGGGTTGAACATGCGCTTCGGGTCGACCTGGCCGGCACCTTGAGAGAACGGGTCGCGGTTCGGCGATCCGTCGGCGTTCACCGTGTCGTACGCGGTGGTCATCATCGCGGACTTGATCTCGGCGGGCTTGGCGTTGGGCCGCTCGCCGAGGTACAGGGCCGCGAGGCCGGCGATGTGGGGCGACGCCATCGAGGTGCCGGAGAGGATGCCGAAGGTCGGCGCCTCGTCGGGGGCGTTGTTGGTCGCCGCGAGGATCGCGACGCCGGGAGCGGCGATGTCGGGCTTCATGACGTCGCTGCCGTCGGCGAGCATCGGTCCCCGGCTCGAGAAGCCCGCGATCTGCGGCGTCGGGGTGGTGACGCCGGTGGTGTTCTTGCCCACGAGGGAGATCGGGCGGTCGGTGCCGCCCTGGACGTAGGCGAGCACGGCCGCGCGGTACGCGGAGGCGAGGTGCACGGTCGGTATGGCGTGGAAGTCGTTGTCGAGCGAGTCGGCCCCGCCCGGCACGTTCACGAGGACCATGCCGATGCCTCCGGCATCCTTCACGACCTGCGACTTCTCGGCACGCGCGTTGTTGCCGCGATCGCAGACCACGATGTGGCCGGCGGCCTTCGCGGCGTCGAGCGTGCCGGGGAGGCACACCGCGGCATCCGCACCCGAGGAACCGGACGCCGGGATGTCGCCGGCGTACACCGAGGGGCCGGTCACGGTCTGACCGAACGGCACGCTGACCGAGGCTCCCGCCTGCGCGAAGCCGTCGAACTGCACCGTGCCCTCCCAGGTCGGGATGGTGGATGCCGCGACGGTGGTGTACCACGGCGAGGCGTGGTCGGCCGTGACCGGTTCGGGGCCGTCGTTGCCTGCACTCGCTGCGACGAAGACGCCCGCGGCGGCCGCGTTGAAGAACGCGATGTCTTCGGGGGCGAGGACGGTGGATGCCGCGCCGCCGCCAATCGAGTAGTTGATGACGTCGACGCCGTCGGCCACGGCCTGGTCGATCGCGGCGATGAGGTCGCTGCCCGCGCAGATGTCGTCGGTGGTGACCGTGGGGTCGGGTCCGACGTAGCACGCCTTGTACGCGGAGATCTTCGCGCCGGGCGCGACGCCCGAGATGGTGCCGAAGTCCACGCCCTCGACGGACGCCTTCACCTTGAAGTTGCCGGCCGCCGTGCTCGCGGTGTGCGATCCGTGACCGTCTCCGTCGCGCGGCGAGAGGTAGTCGTACTGGAAGTCGAAGCCGGCGGCGGCAGCGCCCGAGGAGAAGTACTGCGCTCCGATGAGCTTGCTGGAGTAGTCCCCCTTGTCCCAGCCCTGCCCCTCGACCATGGTCGCCTGGAAGCGGCCGCCGTCGGATTTGTCGAAGAACACGGACGTGCCGTCGGTGTAGGGCTCGCGGCCCTTGTGGCGCTTGTTGTCCTTCTTCTGCTGCTTGAGCTTCTTGCCCTCGAACGAGGGGTGCTCCGGGGCGATGCCGGTGTCGATGACGCCGACCACGACGCCCTCCCCGGCCTTGTCGACGCCGCCGGTCTGCTGCCAGACGCCGCCCTTGCCCTTCTTGTCGTCACCGAGTCCGAGGAAGCTCGTGGAGGTCTGGGCATCGGGGTGACGGATGAAGTCCGGGTACACGCCGTAGACGTCCTTCGAGGCGCGGAGCGTGTCGACCTGCTCGCCGGACAGCTGCGCACTGAAGCCGTTGAGCACCACCTGGTAAGTGGTGTCGGGTGTCACGCCGGCCTCCTGCGCGACGGTCTGCTGCTCGGCCTCGAGGTGCTTCATGTAGCGCAGCGAGTCCTGCGACTCGGGCTCGAGCTGCTCGCCCTCGGCGGGCTTCGTCGCCTCGATGCCGTCGACTCCGCCTTCGTAGCTGGCGAGGGGGTCGGCCTTCAATACGACGATGTACTGACCGGGCGTCCCCTCGATCGGGGTGGGTGCGTTCACCTCCTCCACGCCTGCGTATCCTGTGGTTGCCGTCGACGCGACGAACAGCACGGCCAGGCTTGTGGCCGCTGCCATCCGGAGGGGTGTTCGACCCATTTCAGTCTCCGATGATCGTGTGCGGCCTCTTGCCGCAACGCCGCTCAAAGTAACCCGGTCTCACATCGGACTGCCAGGTTCGGGGTCAAACCCTAGACGAAAGGCCAGTACGGCATTACTTGTCGCTCTTGAGGTCTCGTCGGTCCGGCGGGGTCCCCGGGGTTCAGAGCCGCTCGGGGGAATGCACTCGCGCGAGGAAACGCGCGGTGCGCGGCGACGGCCCCCGGGGATCGAGCAGCGACACGACGACAGTGACCGCCGTCGCCAGCGAGATCGTCCACGCGGCGGGCTGGGCAAGGTACGGCGCTGCGACGCCCACTCCGCCGATCGCCACGTGGACGACCAGGGCGAGGCCCGCGGCGAGGCCGCCCGACAGCATCCCGGCGACGGCTCCCCGGGCCGTGAGGCCGCGCCACCAGACGCCGAGCAGCACGACCGGCGACAGCGTCGACGCCGCCACCACGAACACGACGCCGACGCTCGATCCCAGCCCGGCGGGGGCGGTCAGCAGCGCCACCGTGAGCGGCACGAGCGCGCACAGCACGGCGGAGAGGCGGAACGATCGGACGGATCCGGAGAACACGTCCTGACTGATCACCCCGGCGAGCGACACCACGAGACCGGCGGACGTCGCGAGGAACGCCGCGAAGGCCCCGGCGACGATCAGCGCCGTGAGCAGTTCGCCAGCGATGCCGGGGAACACTCGCGACGGCAGCAGCAGCACGACCGTGTCGGCGACGCCCGGCACAGCGAGGTCGGGGGCGGCGATGCGGGCGAGGAGGCCCATCGTGCTCGACACCGCGTAGAACGCGCTCACCATGCCGATGACGATCACGGTCGTCCGCCGCGCCGAGACACCGGTCGGACTCGTGTAGAACCGCACCAGCACGTGCGGCAACCCCATGGTCCCGAGCAGAAGCGCCAACAGCAGAGATGCCGTCTCGTACGCGTCGAACCCCGAGGGCCCCGCCTCGGCGGGGAAGACGAGTGCGGGGTCGAAATCGTGGGGCCCGCCGCTCAAGGCGAACGCGATGCAGACGACGGGGACGAGCAGTGCCGTGAGCTTGAGCCAGTACTGGAACGCCTGCACGTACGTGATGGCGCGCATGCCTCCGGCGGCGACCGCCGCCGCGACGAGCACGGCGACGAGCACCGCGCCGACCCACTCGGGCACCCCGGCGACGACGAGCAGCGTGATGCCCGCGCCGTGCAGCTGCGGCACGATGTACAACCAGCCGATCACGAGCACCGCGATGCTCGTGACGCGTCGCGCCGCGGCCGACTCGAGCCGAGCCTCCATGAAGTCCGGGATCGTGTAGGCGCCGCTGCGCCGGAGCGGGGCCGCGACGAACACCAGCACCAGCAGGTAGCCCGCGGCGTAGCCGATCGGAAACCAGAACCCCCGCGCCCCGTCGAGCAGAACGAGGCCCGAGAGCCCGAGGAAGGTCCCCGCCGACAGGTACTCGCCGCTGATCGCCGAGGCGTTCCACACCGGACGCACCGTGCGGGACGCGACGAAGAAGTCACCGGTCGTCCGCGAGATCCGCAGCCCGTACACGCCGATCAGCAGGGTCGCGACGACGACGAGCGCGATGCCGACGAGGTCGAAGACGGCGTTCACTCCCGGTCCCGCAGCGCCCGGAACCGGCGTTCGTTGCGCGCCGCCGTGCGGACGTACAGCACCGCGAACACGAGGATGATCGGGTAGAACGCGTACGCCTGCAGCAGCCACGACAGCGGCAGCCCCCAGATGACGAACCGGTCGATCTCGGGGATCAGGGCGATCGCGAGCGTCAGCGCGATCACCACGAGCACGAAGCCCGCGACCGTTCCGAGGGCGAGTCGCAGCTGGCTGCGCATGAGCGCTCGGGTGAACACGGCATCCGCTTCATCGACCGGCGAGCCGGGAAGGGCGATGCCGCGGGTCAGGGGCGTCGTGCGCCGGGCGGGAGTCTCGGCCGTGACGCGGACGCGTCTGGGGGTCACGGTCACGGTGCCCCCTCGACGCGGAGAAGGGCATCGCGCACCGCGGGGATGAGTCGCCTGCTCACGGGCAGCACCGCGGCATCCACCACCACCGCCGGTTCCGCACCCGAGAGGCGCGCCTCCGTCACCGCCGCCGACCGGACCAGGGTGGAGCGATGGATACGCAGGAAGCCGACATCCGCCCACCGGGTCTCGAGTTCGGAGATCGGGATGCGGACGAGATGGCCGCCGTCTGCGGTGTGCAGTCGCGAGTAGTCGCCCTGGGCCTGCACCCAGCGCACGTCACTGCGCCGCACGAACCGCACGGTCGATCCGATCGTCACCGGCAGCGTCTCATCGTCGGCGCGGTCGACCTCGCCGACGTCGATCACCCGGTCGACGGCCTGCCGCAGCCGCGCGACCCGCACCGGCTTCAGCAGGTAGTCGGTCGCCCGCAGCTCGAACGCCTCGACGGCGCGCGCCTCGTCGGCCGTGACGAACACCACGGCCGGAGGTGCGGCGAGCGCCAGCAGTGAGCGGGCGAGGTCGGTGCCGAGGAGTCCCGGCATGTGGATGTCGAGGAACGCGATGCGCACGGCGCGCTGCGACAGTATCCGCAGCGCCTCCGCCCCCGAGGTCGCCGTGAGCACCTCGCCGATACGCGCGTCGAGGCGCAGCAGGTGCGCGAGCTCGTCGAGCGCCGGCTTCTCGTCGTCGGCGACGAGGACGTCGATCATGCCCACCTCGGTCGTCATCGGAGTCTCAGTCGTTGTCGGGGTCATGATGCGGCTGCGACTTCGGCACCCGCATTCGCACCAGGGTACCCGCGCCTGTGTTGGTCTCGACCACCAGCCCGCCGTCGGGTCCGTAGAGCTGGCGCAGACGTGTGTCGACGTTGCGGAGGCCGACGTGCAGTCCGTCATCGGCCGCGGTGAGCGTGGCGCGCAGCCCGTCGGGATCCATGCCGACGCCGTCGTCCTCCACCGTGAGCTCGGTATGGGTGCCGTCGTCGCGCGAGACGATCCGGATCTCTCCTCCGCCCTCTCCCGGCTCGATGCCGTGGCGCACGGCGTTCTCGACGAGCGGCTGCACCGACAGGAACGGGATGACGGTCGTGAGCGTCTCCGGCGCGATCTGCAGGGTCACGCGCAGACGCTCGCCGAACCGTGCGTGCTCGAGTTCGAGGAAGGAGTGGATGCTGCCGAGCTCCTCCGCGAGCGTCGTGAACTCCCCCTGCCGCCGGAACGAGTACCGCGTGAAGTCGGCGAATTCGAGCACGAGGTCGCGGGCGCGCATCGGGTCGGTGTGGATGAACGACGCGATCGCGGTGAGGGCGTTGTAGATGAAGTGCGGCGAGATCTGGGCGCGCAACGAGCGCAGCTCCGCCTCCGCCAACTGCGTGCGCGAGGCGTCGAGGTCGCCGAGCGCGACCTGAGCCGCGCACCAATCAGCCACCTCCTGCGCGGCGCGCACGAGCGCTGCCCCCACGGGAGACGCGAACGCGACGACCAAACCGATGATCTGCCCGTCGACGACGATCGGAGCGCCGACACCCTCGAGGCCGTCCGATCGCCCGTCCGTCGAGGGGAACACCTGCCGCCGCCCCGAGGCCCGCACCTGCCGGGCGATGCGCACCGCGGCGGATTCCAGCCCATCGGACGGCCCGTCGAACGACAGCGCGTCGTCGGCGCCGACGATCGCGACCGCCGCACTGCCGAGCAGCACCCGCAGGTGCCGCGCGGCCTTGACGACGTCGGGCCCCGCCAACCCCGCCCGCAGATGCGGCGCCGCGAGGCTGGCCTGGTGCAGGGCCTGCAGCGCCGCGCGCTCGGCATCGCTGCCGAGATCGGTCGACCCGCGCGCGAGCCTCCGCGCGAGCAGCAGCAGCACCGTCAGCACGATGCCGCCGACCGCGCCGAGGACCGCGGCGAGGACGACGTCGTTCATGCTTTCAGCCTAGGCATCCGGCATCCCTGATGCTCTCGCCGAGGCCCACCCGGCCCGTCGAGACCCACCCCCGCCAGCGCCGGGGACGGTGGGTCTCGACGCGCGCGGTGGGTCTCGACGTAGGTGACACGCGCGTGTCAGCAGCAGCGCGCACCCGGATTGCGGTCCTGGTCGTCCATGCGCTGACGCCAGAACTGCCGCTCGGTCAGCGGTTCCTCATCGGGGTGGTGGCGCCGGTGATGGGCGACATAGGTCGCGTACGCGGTGTCGCCCATCAGCGTCGTCATGTACCAGCGGATGCCGCGCCCCACCCGCCCCGCGGTGCACCAGAGTGCCCGCAGGGCGGTGGCCGCAGCATCCGTCCGGTTCATCGTGTCGGTCATCTCAGTGCGTCGATGCCTTGCGATCGTCGGCGAGGATCGGCTCCCACTGCTTCTCGAGCTCGCGCTCCTCGGCGGTCGGGAGGAAGCCCGCGGGGGCGTAACGGCGCGACGCGACCGGCGCGTCTTCGCTGTTCTCCCCTCCGCCGTTGCGGATCGCCTTGATGGTCGCCACGACCGCCGCGATCATGACGACGATCGCGAGGGTGACGAAGATGATCGACAGCGTGCCCTGCACCGCGGTGTTGCGGATGACAGCCTCCAGAACCTTCGGTTCACCGAGCGAGGTGTCGCCCGAGCTCAGTGCCTCCCGGTACCGGAAGTGGTTCGCCCAGTATCCGATCGCGGGGACCGGCGACAGGATCTTGTACAGCGATGCCGTGATCGTGACGACGGCCGTGAACGCGAGCGGCAGGCCGATGATCCAGAGCCACTTGAAGTAGCTCCGGCCGCGCTTCGCGACGATCGCGAGCACCACGGCGAGCGCGATCGCGGCCAGCAGCTGGTTCGCGATGCCGAACAGCGGGAAGAACGTGTTGATGCCGCCGAGCGGATCGGTGACGCCGAGGATGAGGATCGCTCCCCAGCCGGCCACCATGATCGCGGTGCAGATCCACACGCCGGGACGCCACGAGACGTCGCGGAACTTCGGGAACCAGGCGCCGATCGAGTCCTGCAGCATGAAGCGCGCGACGCGGGTGCCGGCATCCACCGCGGTGAGGATGAACAGCGCCTCGAACATGATCGCGAAGTGGTACCAGAACGCCATCAGCGCCTGACCGCCGAGCGCCTGCTGCATGATGTGCGCGAGGCCGAGCGCGAGGGTCGGGGCGCCGCCGGTGCGCGACACGATCGATTCCTCGCCGACCGCCGCGGCCGTTCCCGTGAGCATGTCGGGTGTGAGATTCACGCCCGTCAGCCCCAGGGAGTTGACGAAGGCGACGGCTCCCTCGACGGTGCCGCCGGTCGCGGCGGTCGGCGCGTTCATCGCGAAGTAGATGCCCTGGTCGATCGAGATCGCGGCCACGAGGGCCATGATCGCGACGAACGACTCCATGAGCATGCCGCCGTAGCCGATGAAGCGCGTCTGGCGCTCCTTCTCCACGAGCTTCGGCGTCGTCCCCGAGGCGATCAGCGCATGGAAACCCGACAGGGCGCCGCACGCGATCGTCACGAACAGGAAGGGGAAGAGCGGACCGGCGAACACCGGCCCCATGCCGTTCTCGCCGAAGATGCTGACGGCCGGGACCGAGATCTCGGGACGCACGAGAACGATCGCCCCGGCGAGCATGACGATCACGCCGATCTTCATGAACGTCGAGAGGTAGTCGCGCGGAGCGAGCAGCAGCCAGACGGGCAGCACCGCGGCGATGAAGCCGTAGATGATGATGCCCCACGCGATCGTCGTGCGGTCGAGGTGGAAGATCGCCTGACCCCACTCGGTGCCGGCGACCCAGCCGCCCGCGATGATCGCGGCCATCAGCAGCACGAAGCCGATGATCGACACCTCGGTGACCTTGCCGGGGCGCAGATAGCGCAGGTACACGCCCATGAACAGGGCGATCGGGATGGTCATCGCGACCGAGAAGACACCCCAGGGGCTCTCTCCGAGCGCGTTCACCACGACCAGCGCGAGGATCGCGACGATGATGAGCATGATGAGGAGGGATGCCACGATCGCGGCCGTGCCGCCGATCCTCCCCAGCTCCTGACGCGCCATCTGGCCGATCGTTCGGCCGCCGCGGCGCATCGAGAAGAACAGCACCGTGTAGTCCTGGACGGCGCCGGCGAGCACGACACCGACGATGATCCAGATCGTGCCGGGCAGGTAGCCCATCTGCGCGGCGAGCACGGGTCCGACGAGCGGGCCGGCGCCGGCGATGGCGGCGAAGTGGTGGCCGTAGAGCACTCGGCGGTCAGTGGGGACGTAGTCCTTGCCGTCCTGCTTGACCTCGGCGGGCGTGGCCCGACGATCGTCGGGACGCGTGATGTAGCGCTCGATGACCTTCGAGTAGAAGCGGTAGCCGATCAGGTACGTGCAGACCGCCGCGAACACGAACCAGATCGCGTTCACGGTCTCGCCGCGCACGATGGCCAGCATCACCCAGGCCACGCCGCCGAGCAGGGCGATGGCGGTCCAGAGCAGGATCTTCGGCAGAGTCCAGCGGTCCGAACGCTCGTGGTGCTCGTCGGTCAGAGCGACCGGCGGAAGCGTCGGGTCGGTGACGATCACGGGATCGTCGTCGGTGGTCGCGGCGCCGCGGCTGTGCGGCGAGGATGCGGTCATGGGGTTCTCCTCGGGATGCGCGTCATTGCGTTCACCCACGCTAGGGATCGACGGCGGTCGCACGGATGTCGGCGGCGGAGCGGTGCGACGAGCGGTGCGGACGATGCGACGAGCGGTGCGTCGAACGGATGCGGCGACCGGTTTTGCACGGCGGCTCGCGGCCGTCGCGGCATCCCTCCGCAAGTAGTCTGGAAGCGTGGCCCGCACCCCTCTCCTGTCGACGCGCGTGCTGCTCGTCTGCGCCGCGATCGGCGTCGCCACCGGCATCCTGGGCGGCATCGCCGGCTGGATCACCCTTCCGGTTCTCGCGGGCCCGGCGTTTCTCTACGGCCTCGTGCTCGGGTCGCACGTCCTGCCGGGGATCATCGCGCAGGAGGTGCTGCGCAGGCCGCTCGTCGCGCTCGTGACGCACGTGATCGCCGCGCTCATCTCGAGCGCGTTCAACCCGGCGTGGTCGCTGCGCTTCATCGGCACGGCGCTGCTGTTCGGTGCGATCCAGGAGGGGATCGCCGCGCTGACCCGCTACCGTGCGTGGGGCGCATGGCGGTTCTTCCTGTCGGCGGGTGTGATCGGCATCCTCGTCGCCGTGGTCGTGTTCTTCGCGGCGCACCTCGGGGCCCTGCCGCTGTGGGCGCAGATCGCGTATCTCGTGGTGTCGGTGCTCGGCTCGGTGGGGTGGACCGCGGTCGGGCTCGCGATCGGCTCGGCGCTGAGTCGCGCGGGCCTGGCGCGTCGCTGGCCTCGCGCCCCTCTCCTGCTGTCTCTTTATCACATCTGACGCTGCCGACCGTTCCTTACGTGT
>NZ_JAVAYD010000022.1:0-28894 GCF_041954735.1 Microbacterium sp. LS_15
CACGAAGTCCGTCGACGTGCGCGTCTCGGCCGTGCGCGGCGGATCGACGCTCTTCGAGCTCGACGGCGTCGGCTACGGCGACGTCTCGACCTACCAGGAGCTCCCGGCCGGGTCGTACACGGTCAGCATGGTGCCTGCCGGTTCGTCGGGGTCGGACGTGCCCGTGATCTCGGAGACGGTGACGGTCGACGCCGGCACCGCGACGACGGTCGCGGCCTACGGACCGACCGACGACCTGCAGGTGCGGGCGTTCGACGACGACCTGTCGCAGCCTGCGGCCGGTTCGGCCCGCATCCGCCTCATCCAGGCGTCGACGATCACGCCGGAGGTCGACGTCACGACCGCGCAGGGCGACCCGATCGCGAAGGATGCGAAGGCCGGATCGGCCACCGGATACGCCGAGATCCCCGCCGGCGACTGGACCCTCGACCTCACCGGCAAGGGCGTGCAGGACACCGCGGACGTGTCGGTCGCCGCGGGCAGCGTCACGACGCTGTTCGTGCTCGACACCTCCAGCGGCGGACTCACGATCCTGCCGATCCTCGACAGCGCCTCCGTGGGAGACGTGCCGGATGGCGGCGTCGACACGGGCGGCGGCTACCTCGCCCACGCCGAGGCCGACGGAACGGCTCCGGCGAAGCAGGTGCGGGAGGCGCTCTGATGCGCCGCCCCGCTCTGATCGCGATCGCCGCGGCCGCCGTGGTGGTGACGGCGGGGACCGCGGCGGTCGCCGTCGGCCTGAACACCGCCGACACCGGCCCGCCCGACTCGTCGCCCGCCGCCACCTCGTCGCCCCTGCCTCCGGAGGAGACGCGGGCACCTGATCTCGTCGCCGCCGACCTCGCGACCTCGTTCCTCGACGAGTGGGTCGAGGACGGACGCGTCGTCCGGCGCGACGAAGGCGGCGACACCGTCAGCGAAGGCCAGGCGTACGGACTCTTCGCGGCCCTGCTCGCCGACGACGAGCAGCGCTTCGACGAGGTCTGGGACTGGACGCGCGCCGAGCTGCTGCGCCCCGACGGGCTCATGGCCTGGCGGTGGGACGACGGGAAGGTCGTCGACGACGAACCGGCGACCGATGCCGACCTCGACGCCGCCCGCGCTCTCGTGCTGGCGGGGGACCGCTTCGGGCGCGAGGACCTGCGCGCGGAGGGCGTGGAGCTCGCGACCGTGATCGCCGACCGCCTCACGGTGCAGACCGCGCAGGGACGCATCCTTCTGCCCGGGTTGTGGGCGGCCGACCGCGAGCCGTACGCCTACAACCCCAGCTATGCGTCGCCCGTGGCGTTCCAGGTCCTCGGTGCGGCGACGGGCGATCCGCGCTGGGCCGAACTGCAGGCGGGCAGCGCTCAGGTCACCGGCACGATCCTCGATGCCACTGATCTGCCGCCCGACTGGGCCCAGGTGCACGCCGACGGACTCGTCGAGCCCATGCCGGGGCCGCGCGGTGGAGGCGATCCCGTGCAGTACGGGTTCGACGCGCCGCGGCTCCTGCTGCGGTACGCGGAGTCCTGCGATCCCGCCGACGTGGCTCTCGCCGGTCGTCCCCTCGCCACCCTCGATCGGGAGGACGAGCTGGCGTCGCGCCTGGATCTCGGGGGCGGCTCCCTGTCGTCCGACGAGTCGGCCTTCGCCTACACCGCGCGCGCAGCATCCGCCTCCGCGAGCGGCGACGCCGAGGCGGCCTCCTCCGACCTCGAGCGCGCCGCGCAGTTCAGCGTGCGGTATCCGACCTACTACGGAGCGTCCTGGGTCATGCTGTCGACCGCGATGCTCACCGACGACGCGCTCGGCGGCTGCGGGACGGGAGAGGTCTGATGCGCGGGGCCGGTGGGATGCGCACCCTCGCGGCGATCGGCGTGCTCGCCGTATCGCTGGTCCTCGCGGCGTGCGGCGCTACCGGCCCGGCATCCCCCGCCCCGTCGGCCACCGCCCAGAGCGGGTTCTCGGCCGGCGGGCTGCAGGATCCTGCCGCGCCCACGCCCCCGGCACAGGACGCCGTGCCGACGCGCGTCTCGATCCCCGCGCTCGGCGTGGATTCGACGCTCGAGGACCTGACGCTCGACGGCACCGGTCGCCTCACCGCCCCCGTCGACTACGACCTCGCCGGGTGGTACTCGGGCGGCGTCGTCCCCGGTGCGGTGGGACCGGCGATCATCGCCGGCCATGTCGACTCGCCGTCGGCGCCTGCCGTCTTCGCCGGTCTCGGCTCGCTCGCCGTCGGCGACGAGATCGTCGTCACCCTGTCGGACGGATCGGAGCGCGTGTTCGCGGTGAGCGACAGCATCCAGTCCGCCAAGGCCGAATTCCCGACCTCGTCCGTGTACAGCAACGTGCCGACCCCGGAACTGCGGCTCATCACCTGCGGGGGCGTCTTCGACCCCTCGACGGGGCACTATCTCGACAACCTCATCGTCTTCGCCGAACTGCAGAGCTGACACTTCGAAAGGACCGCCATGAACGAGACGCTCGTCATCATCCCCACCTACAACGAGATCGAGAACATCGAGTCGATCGTCGACCGGGTGCTCGCAGCGGCCGACGCCGACATCCTGATCGTCGACGACGCGTCGCCCGACGGGACCGGCGAGCTCGCCGACGCCCTGGCCGAGCGGCACCCCGCGGTCTCCGTGCTGCACCGCACCGAGAAGGACGGGCTGGGCGGCGCCTACCTCGCGGGGTTCGCCTGGGGATTGGAGCGCGACTACTGGGCGCTGGTCGAGATGGATGCCGACGGCTCGCACCGCCCGGAGGAGCTGCCCCGACTGCTGGAGCAGCTCATCGACCACGACCTCGTGCTCGGCTCCCGCTGGGTGCCGGGCGGGAAGGTCGTCAACTGGTCGCGGCACCGTGAGATCCTCAGCCGCGGTGGCAACCTGTACGCGCGCCTCGCCCTGGGGATCGACGTCCGCGACTCGACGGGCGGCTACCGCGTGTTCAGCGCGGCCGCCCTGCGCCGGATCGACCTCTTCGACGTCGCATCCCAGGGCTACTGCTTCCAGGTCGACCTGCTGTGGCGTGCGCTCGAGCGGGGACTCCGCGTCGTCGAGGTGCCGATCACGTTCGTCGAGCGCGTGCACGGCGAGTCGAAGATGAGCGGCGCGATCGTCACCGAGTCGCTCAGCCTCGTCACCTGGTGGGGTCTGCGTCGTCGGTTGGCCGGGATCGCGCTCTTCCTCCGCCACGGTCAGCGCCTGCGCTCGGTGCGGGCGCTGTCGCACCGGATGCTTCCTCCCGTCCAGCCGTGAGCAGGCGGCGGGTCCGACCAGCGGCCGGGCCCGCCGCCGCTGCCCTCAGACGCGCTCGACCGGCGCCTGGAGCTCGGTGAGCCAGTCGGGGCCGGGCTCGTGCCCGTCGGCCTCCAGGTAGACCTCGCGGGTGGGGCCGACCACGCGGTAGCCGTCGGCGACGATCTGCTGCATGAGCGTCGACCACGACTCCTCGATGCCGCTCATGTCGCCGCGGTGCTGCAGGGTCGCGGCGATCGGCACGTCGGGGAGCTCGACGACGTCGTACCCGTCGCCCGCGACGGGCTCGGCCTCGGCGGGGTACGAGACGTGCACGCCGAAACTCTCCTCGCCCTCCGCGTCGTACCAGAAGATGCCCGGCTCCAGGAGGGGACGGCCCGCGGCTTCGAGCGCCCGGTCGAGTCCTCCGATGAGCGGACCGATGAGCGGGCTGACGTTCTCCGGTCCCATTCCCGGAGCGGTGCCGTGCGCGGCGTAGACCGTGACGGCGGGGACGTGCTTGTAAGCGACCTGCGACATGATGTCTCCTTCGAGGTGACGGAGTCGTCGCTCGATCCGGGCGAGGCGCAGGCGGTCCGCGGCGATCGACCCCTCGAGGTCGTGCCGACGCTCGACGAGGACGGTGCGCAGCGCAGCATCCTGATCCTCGGCGGTCGTCAGCTCCGCGATGCGATCCAGTCCGACCCCGAGCTCCCGCAGCTCCACGATCGTCAGCAGCAGGGGCAGCTGGTCGATCGAGTAGGAGCGGTAGCCGGTGCGGGCGTCGACCCGCGTGGGTGCCAGGAGGCCGATCGCGTCGTAGTGCCGCAGCATGCGCACGCTCACCCGTCCCAGGGCGGCGAATTCTCCGATGGTGTACATGATGTCGACCACACTCGACCATGACACAGTGTGAGGGTCAAACACATCCGGTCGCGGGACCGAACGGTGCGGTCACAGCACCGTCGTCGCCTCGCGCAGCGCCCGCTCGATGAGCGCGGCGGCCGGTGCGACCGGGCCGGGGCGCCGCACGAGGAAGACCGTGTTGATGGGCGGGTCGTCGCTCGGGCGCAGCTCGATCAGGCGCCCGTCGGCGAGCTCCTCCGCGATCAGGTAGGTGGGCAGCACTGTGACGCCCGCACCGGCGACGGCCGCCGCGGCGAGCGCGCGCAGGTCGGGGGCGACGAGGGCGGGCTTCCGCTCCAGCCGGATGCCGAACGAGTGACGCCAGAACCGTCGGAGGATCGGCAGGTCGTGGCCGTAGGCGAGGAGAGGGTGCTCGTCGAGGTCGCTCGCGCGCAGCTCGGCGGAGGGACGGATGCCGTGCTGCGGTGACGCGACGAGGGCGAACTCCTCGTCGAACAGCGGCATGGCGGGCAATGTCCGCCCACGAGGGCGCACGGCGGAGACGACGACATCCAGCTCGCCGTTCCTGAGTCGGTCGAGCAGGTCGTCGGCGAGTCCCGTCGTCACGGCGAGCAGCATCCCGCCGGCGACGAGAGGACCGACTGCGGGAAGGCCGACCGCGGCGAGGAACTCCGACGCCCCGCCGAGGCGGACCGGCGCCGCCGGTGCGTCCGGGCGGGCCCCGACCGCCTCGGCCAGCGCGTCGAGCGGACCGGCGATGCGGCCGGCGAGCTCGTCCGCGCCCGGTGTCGGACGGATGCCGCGCGCGTGCCGTTCGAACAGGGGCGCCCCGACGATCCCCTCGAGCGCCTGCAGGTGCACCGTGACCGAGGACTGGGCGACGCCGAGAGCCCGTGCCGCCGCGGAGACCGAGCCGTGCCGGTACGCCGCGAGGAAGGTGCGCCAGAGCTGCACGTCTCGCAGCCCATCGAAATTCCGATCGGACATATCACGAACCTATCGGAAGGGCGCGGCTCACATCGGGGTTGCAGACAGCATCCGGCTCAGCTGGCCGGCCGTCCGATCCAAGGAGAATCATGTCCACTGTCCTCTTCGTCGTCACCGGTGCGCGCACCTGGACCCTCGCCGACGGCACCGAGCACCCCACCGGATACTGGGCGGAGGAACTCCTCGCGCCCTACGACCTCCTCACCGAGGCCTGCCACGACGTCGCCTTCGCGACACCCGGCGGCGTCGCCCCGGTCGCCGACCCCGGCAGCCTGCGCGACGGGGATGCCGAGGCGATCGCCGCCATCGACGCTCTGCGCGCGCCCCTCGCGCTCGCCGACATCGACGCGTCCGCGTATGACGCCGTCTACTACCCGGGCGGGCACGGCCCGATGCAGGATCTCGCGGTCGACGCGGACTCCGCCGCCGTGATCGCCGAGACGGTCGCGGCCGGCCGTCCGCTCGTCGCCGTCTGCCACGGTCTCGCCGCCCTCCTCCCGGTGACGACCGGGACCGCCGAGCCGCTCGTCTCCGGGCGACGGATCGCCGCGTTCACCGACGAGGAGGAGCGCATCGGCGGACTCGCCGACAGGGCCCCGTTCCTCCTGGAGTCGTCGCTGCGCACGCTCGGCGCCGATGTGGTCGTCGCAGACCGGTGGAGCGAGCACACGGTCGTCGACGGCACCCTCATCACCGGCCAGAACCCGCAGTCCTCGGCATCCACCGCCCGCGCGCTCATCGCCGCGCTCTCCGAGGGAGAGGACGCACGCGCCTGAGGCGACCGCTCGTCCTTTCTCGACGGCGACCCCTGCGGTGAGAGACTGAGGGCATGCGACAGGGATCGGGCGGGAGGGTCGGCGCGCGGCGTGGCGTCCCGCGCGGCGCCCGCCCGCCCCGGATCAGGCCGGAACCGCCGCACGTGCCCGTGGAGGAGATGCGCGAACGGATGTCGTCGTACATCTACGGCAACATCACCGTGCTCGCCGCCGCCCTCGCCGTGAGCCCGCATCAGATCGACGACGGCGCAGCGGTGTGGGCAGTGCTGGCGACGGGGGTGCTGACGTTCCTCGCGCACGTGCTCGCCCACCTCGTCGCGCAGGGGTTCGGCGAGACCGACGAGGAGGACGCCCCGTCGGCGCGCGGCGCCGCCGCCCGCGCCGTCGTCAGCCGGGCTCGCCCGATCGCCACCTCGGCGCTCATCCCCGCGCTCGTGTACGGCGCCGCGTGGGCCGGGTGGATCGCTCCGGTCTGGGCTCAGGCGGCAGCCGTGGGGATCCTCGCCGTGCGCCTCGCCTTCGTCGGGGTGTTCATGCAGCGGTACAGCGGCAGGAAGCTGACGATGTCGGGGCTCTGGGGTGGCGTCGTCCTCGCGGCGGTCGCCATCGGCATCGGGGTCGCGAAGCTCGTGCTCACCCACTGACCGCAGCATCTCACGACCCGTCGCGGGCGTCGGTCGGCAATGGCCGCGTAGGTCTCGCGTGCACCCTCGCGGACGAGCGTGGGGCGACCGGAGAGCCGGTGCCGTCTAGGCGTCCGAGGACTCGATCTCGGCGGGGCTCAGCACCTCGTCGACCAGCGCGATGCCGCCGCTCGTATTCGCCGAGTGGACGAGCTGCTCGATCCACTTCATGCTGATCTGCGGAGCCTCGGGCTCGTCGAACACGAATCGCAGCGGGATCGAGGGGTGGATCCAGATCGTCGAGCGGCCGCCCGGTTCGCCTTCGGCGTGCTTCCATGAGAGCGTGAAGGACTCGTTGCGGCGGAGCTTCGTCGCGATGACGATCTTGAGATGCGCGAGGGCGCGATCCTCGATGTGGATCGGCACATCGCTCGGTCCGTAGATGAGTGTCGCCATGTTCTCAGCCTACTTACTAACTAACTTACTTACCTATCGGCGCGGCGGTCGGTCCGCCCACCGCCGCGCCCCGAAGGAGCAGCCCGTGCGTCAGAACCCGCCCGCGAGCAGACTGGCCGTCGCGATCGCCGTCGTACTGACGGCTTTCTTCCTCTGGGCGGCGCTCGTGCGTCCGCTGATCGCCGGCGAATCCCCCGCCGCGACCCTGCTGGTGTTCGCTGCGGGAGTGGTGCTCGCCGGCCTGATCATCTGGATCGTTCTCGGCCGCATCCAGCGGCTGCAACGCGCCCAGCGGCGGGCCCTCGCGGAGTCTGAGCCGCAGGCGCGCGTGTTCGGGTCCTACGCGCTGAGCGGCGTCGCCGCGCTCCTCGCGCGCACGATCCCCGCGCTGGGTCTCGGGGCCGCGCCTCGAGGTCTGTCGACGTCGAGCCCGACGGGCGTGATCGACCCCTCCGGGTTCCGCCTGGTCCGCGGCGGCGCACGACTGCTCACCGCGTACATCGTGCCGCGCGACCGGATCGCAGCCGTCACGCTCGGCGGTATCCAGGAGGGAGCTTTCCTCTACCCGACGCTGGTCCTCATCGTCTCGGACGGCGCCGGACAGGCCGCGATCCCCGTGCCGGTGACGCGGGACGGATCACCCCTGCGCCGCGAGACGCCCGACGGCATGGACCGTCTCATCGCCGATGCCGCTCGCATCTGGGGCGTTCCGGTCATCGGCGACGCCGTCACGTAATCGGTGCCGACTCGGCGAGGACGGGGACGTCCATGCCCGGACCCGACAACGCTGACTAAGCTCTTCCCGTGTCACAGATTCCCCCGCCGCGCCGTCGTCGAGCCCTCGGCTGTGGAATCGCGGCAACCGCGGTGGCACTCGTGGGGATCGTGCCGACAGCGATCGTCTTCGTCCTCGCTTCTGCGATGGATCCGAACTACGGATGGCTGCTGTTCATCACGTTACCGATCGCGGTCTTCTTCGGCTCCGTCGCCCTCGTGCTCGGCGTCATCGGAATCGCGTTCGCTCTCACCGACCGGGGCGGGTATGCGTGGCCGATCGTCGGAATCGCCCTCGGTGCGGCGCAGTTGATCCCCGCGGCCGCGCTCTTGACGGGCTGATCATTCGCCCCGCTCGAGGACATCACCGGTCGGCGGATCCGGGGAGCTCCCGTCCTCGACTCCGGGCAGCGGGCTGATTCTGCCGGTGTCAGACGGAACAATGGGGCCAGGGGCGGCGACGAGATCGATCTGACGATGGACGAGCTGCGGGCCGTCGTGCGCTTCGCTGCCGACTGCGCTCAGGGACTGCTCCCGGAGTTCGAGGCTGTTGCCCCTAACGACTCCCGGCCGCGTGAGGCCTTGGCCGCGGCGAGGATCTTCGCTGAGGGTGCCGCTCGATCGAACCGGCAGCGCACCGCGGCCTTCGCCTCGCACCTTGCGGCGAAGGCGGTCGCCGAGGAGACCGCACAGCTCGCGGCTCTCGCCTGCGGAGATGCTGCGGCGTCCGCCTACCTCCACCCGATCGCGAAGGCATCGCAGGTCGGTCACATCCTTCGGGCCGCAGCCTGCGCCGCCCGCGTTGCGGAGCTCAGGATGGGCGCCACACGCGAGGCGGTTCTCGCCCTGGCGGCACGTGCGACATCGCCCGTGCCCGAGATACTCCGTCGGTATCCGTCCGCCCCGGCCGGTAGCTCCCGAGTGGCGCAGCTCATGAGCGAACTCGACGCCGCGATTCGGGGCTGAGCTCGCGGTCTGGGGAACCCCGTCCAGATCGGTCACGGCGATGTCATCGGCCGTACCTCAACCGGAGAACTGTGGGGATACTGCGGAACGAGCAACGGGCTCGGCGCAGGGCAACGACTCGGCCAGGGATGGAACCAGTTCTCGACGATCTTCGGCGGTGGTGACTACAACGGCGACGGCTGGGGCGCATACGGCGTCATCTCCTCACCTGTAGCGCTCGATTGCCGCCGAACGGTCGACAGACGATTGGGCAACGCGACCCCGACGAAAGTTTGTCCTCCCAAATGCCGACAGATTCGCGCGATGAGTCGACGTACGTTGAAAGGAGATAACCGGAGAGAGCGGGCGGCGAAGGAGCTTCCCTCGCGGCTCGCGGACATCGATTGGAATATCCATTGCGCACTACAAGAAACCCACTGCTGACGTTGGCCGTGGTCGCTTCATTCGTCGGGGTCGGTGCATTCGCCGCCGGACCGGCTGTGGCGGCCGAGGACAGCTTCGACCCGTTGTCCATTGTCGAGTCCCAGGGGCTGCTGCAGTCGCCGCAGGGGTCGGTGGACCAGCAGTCGCTCAAGGCGGCGGCGGGGGCGGACCTCTCTGACGCTGAGACGTTCGTGGCCCCGGTGGACATCGTCCCCGTGACCGATGCACCGGCTTCCGCGTCTGACAACGCCACGGTGTACACCGCGGATGATCACGGCTTTGTGACCGGCGTGGGCACCAGCGGGACGAACGCCGGATTCATCGTCCTTCAGGACGAGACCGCTCCGAGCACTTACAGCTTCGAGATCGGTGCGGCCGACGCCTCGCTCACTCTCAACGACGACGGCTCGGTCACCGTGACGGATGCCGCGGGGAACTTCGTCAACTACATCGAGACGCCGTGGGCGCGGGACGCCGACGGAAGGGACCTGCCGACGTCCTACAGCGTCGAGGGGAACATCCTCACGCAGACCGTTTCCACGGAAGGCGCGGCGTTCCCCGTCGTGGCTGACCCGACGACGGGTTGTGGACCCGGCTGGTGCTCGATCTACTTCAACAGGAACGAGACCAAGGCCATCGCCGCGGGCGGGCCGACCGCAGCTACCGCGATTGCGGCCGGATGTGCCGCTATCAACTTCGGCTTCGGTGGACTTTGCGCACTGGGCTGGGGCGTCGCCGCCGCAGTCGCACAGGGGGCGTACGCTGCCGGCAACTGCCTCGGCTGGTTCTACACCCCCGTCGGCAACAACCCGTTCGTCGAGCCCCGTGGCACCGTCCACTGCCCGTGATTAGACTGGCCAACGTTCGATCGGAGGAGCACCCATGTTCAACAAGATCACCCGAAAGACGCACCGGCGAGTATCGCTTCTGATTGCAGTCGTCGCCGTCATTCTCACGCCGCTCCTGGTGATGGGAGTCATCCCGGGCTACGTCGGAGTGATGGCCTTCGTCGCCGTCGCGGCATGGATCGCCATAGGTGCCGCCGCATCGCGTTCGGCCGCGTGGGTACCGTCCCACGCACACACCGCTGCCCAAACGGATAGTTAGTCCTGACCGGATTCAATGGGGCCTCTCTCGACGTCGGGTGAGGCCCCTTCTGTGCCGCCAGAGGCTGGCAGAATAAAGCCCCGACCCACCGGTGCCCGAGAACCCTCACACATCTCATCCGGTGAAGCGCGAGATCCATACCCTCCGTAACGACGCGGGGCCCTCCACGGGCGACCACCGCCGGCAGCGACACCCGTACCTCTCGCCGCGTCGCTGACCGCACGCGTGCCGAAGTCTGCCGCCGAGACGGGTTCCTCTGCACCTACCGCGGTGGCCGGACCATCCCGCGCTGCATACTCGTCGCGATCAGCGACGTGTTCCCCGACGACTTCCCGTACTACGCTCACTACCGCCGCGGCACCGTGCCCCCCCCCCCGTACTGGGCGCTCGCACCCGAAGCCCACCACGTGCTCGCCCATGCCACCGGCGGATCGAGCGACGCTGCGGACCTCACGACCGTCGGTCAGCTTCTTCGATGACGGAGCCTCGTGGACACTCGTGCATGCGATCGGCGCGATCGTGCCGGGCGTGAAGTTCGCGCCGAGCAGCAGACCGAGTGAGCTCGTGTCTGGACTTGATCGTTGTTCGCGTGTTGTTCTGACGAAGAGAGATCGCGAAGCTGCGCGGCATGTTCCAGACGTTCGGCTCGCTCGTCTTGTGCCCGCGTGCGAGCCGCGAGCGCTGAGTTACCGCAACCCGTCGCCTGAGCATGACGTAAGGTCCCACATCCCAGTGTGTCCCACGGGATTCGGGGCCTTCGTGGTGGCGGTGGCGGGGGGATCTGAACGCAGATCGCATCAGCATCTCGGGAATCCTGGAGGCGGATCCCATCGAGGCATCATCGGAATCTGCACCACGGATGCACCACGCCCGCCCCGGATACGGAAAAACCCCCGATTTCTCGGGGGTTTCCATGGCGGTGACGGTGGGATTTGAACCCACGGTAGGGGGTTACCCTACACAACTTTTCGAGAGTTGCACCTTCGGCCGCTCGGACACGTCACCGCGGACAAGCTTACGACACCGCGCCCCGCGGCGCGAATCGGCATCCTTCCCTCGCTCGGGTGGCACCCGCTGCCGCACTCCTCGAGGAATCCCGCAGGAGGCGCCACCTCACCCCGCAGCAGGCGCCGACCCAACCCGCGCACCCCGCCTCACCAGGGCCGCGCGACCTCCGCGTGCGTGCGCAGGATGCCCTCGGTCGTGCCCGCGGGCGCGCGTCCGATGCCGCACTCGGTCGCGACGCCGAACTCCGGCACGTACCGCTGCGCGACCGCGATGCGCTTCTCGGCCCCCGCCGCGGCGTCCTCGCGGTGCACGAGGCCGAGGTACAGCTCGCCGCCGTAGGCGAGGTCGGCGAGCGGCGCGAAGTACGCGTCGTCGTCGCGCTCGATCGGTACGGGCAGGTGCAGCCAGGTCAGCTCGCGCCCGGATGCCGCGACCACGGCGTTCGCGTAGCGCACGAGGTTCGCGGCGTCCGTCGGCTCGAAGAAGTGCTTCTCGGCGACGTCGCCGTAGCAGAGGTGCACGCCGACCTCGACGTCCACCGGGACGGCGTCGATGAGTTCCGCGAGCTGGGCGACGAGCCCGGGGAACGGGTCTCCCTCCCACCACACGTCCATGACACGACCGAAGGCGGGCGCGGCCTCGATGACGCCCATCTCGCTCGCGACATCCCACTGGATCGCGAGGTCGTCGTGCGGGATCGCCGCGAGGATGCCGTCGAGCTCACGCCGCAGGGCGGCCGTGTACACGGGAGCGATCGCGGCGCGGTCGTCCCCGAAGAAGAACGAGGTCACCACGGCGACCGGCGTCGGCAGCGAGACCTGGAAGCGGGTGCCCTCCGGAACGACGCCCTCCCCGCGCAGACGCGTGAAGATCGCGTACGACTCGATCGCGGCATCCGCGTAGCCGAGGGCGGGAAGACGGATGCCGGCGGCATCCACCCCCTCGCCGATGCGCAGCGGACGCGCGTCGATCCCGGCCGGGAACGGGACGGGTTCGTCGCCGATGCGCTCGATCCCCTCCGCCTCGCCGAGCACGTCGGGCTGGAACATGATCCAGTGGAAGCGCTTGCCCACCTCGCCGTCGGGGATGCGACGCAGCCGCGTGCCGAGGACCTCCGCCGCCGTGCGGATCGTCGTCTCGGCATCGTCGTAGTTCACACTGCCCACGAGGAGGGCGCCCAGCGGCTGAGTCATGTCCCCAGGGTATCCCCGCGATTTTGTCCGGTCGCCGGGTCCCGGCGACGCCACGGCATCCAAGTTAGGATTGCCTAAACGGGAGGATGCGCACCATGGCTTTCATCACGTCGGCGGCTCTCGCCGAGACCGGATACGTCGTCCTCGACGATCACGACCAGACCGCCGACCCCGCCGAATGGCTCGACCTGCAGTACATCGGCTGGCGGTCGTCGGGCGTCACCCGGTTCGCACCGCTCGCCAGCTACGCGGGCGACATCGAGTGCAACGGCTTCTGGAACCACACCCCACCCCGCACCGACAAGGACGGCGTGTGGGTGCCGTCGCAGGTCGCGCTCGCCCCGACGCTGCAGCGCCGCGCCCTCGAACCCGGCGCCGGCGTCGGCCGCTGCCGCGTGATCGAACTGCAGCCCAACACCTACGCCGACGCGATCTACAACCTGCACCAGGACGACAACAACCGCCTCAACGACGACGGCACCGGGTGGGTCGTCCGCGGGTACTACAACCTCACCGACGACCCCGACTCCCTGCTCATCCTGCGGTCCGACCGATTCGACCCGGCGACCGAGATCAGGATGCCGCTGCACGCCGGATCTCGCATCATCGTCGACACGCAGCGTTTCTGGCACGCGGTGTGGCACCGGGGCGTCGCCCCGCGCTTCGCGCTCATCACCTCGTGGACCTCGGGTCCGGAGCTCGACGCGTACATCGCGGCGAACCACGGCGATCCGCACCCGGCGACCGTGGACCTCGACCCGCAGCTCGTCGACGAGGCGCAGCGGGAACTGCACCGCCGCATCGAGGAACGCCGCCGCGTCTTCGAAGCGCAGGGCATCGTGATGGAACCCCGCGCCGACCTCAGCGTCTGACGACAGTCACCGCGTTTCGTCTCGTCGCTGCGCTCCTCGCTCAACGACCCGCGGGGACGGGCACCGGTCGTTGAGCGAGCGGAGTGAGCGCCGTACTGAGCGAGCGGAGCGAGTCGAAGTGACGAAAAGCGCGACGAACCCCGCGGCGTCAGACGGTGCGGCCGTCGTCGAGGCGCACGACGCGGTCGACGCTGCCCGCCGGCGGGGCGACATGCGAGATGAGCAGGACCGACTGCACCCCTGCCGCGCCCAGCAGATCGGCGAGCAGGGCGTCCGAGGCGTCCGGGTCGACGCCGGCCGTCGGCTCGTCGAGCACGAGGACGGGGAATCCGCGCAGCAGCGCCCTGGCGAGCGCGATGCGCTGAGCCTGTCCGCCCGACACGAGGCCGCCGCGGTCGCCGACCCGCGCGTCCAGTCCGCCGCGGTCGCGCACCCACTCTCCGAGGCCGACCCGGTCGAGCACGGCGAGCTGCTCCTCGTCGGTGGCGGTGTCCCTGGCGAACAGCAGGTTCTGCCGGATGTCCTCGTCGAACAGCTGCGGGCTCTGCTCGCACAGACCGATCGTCCGCCGCAGTGCCTCGCCCGACAGCGCCGACGCGTCGGTGCCGCCGACGGTGTAGGTCCCCTCCGCGCGCAGGAACCCCACGAGTACGGCGGCGAGCGAGCTCTTGCCCGCCCCGCTCGGCCCTGACACCAGCACCCGCTCCCCCGGTCGCAGCTCGAGGTCGACCCCGCGCAGCGCAGGCGCACCGCCCGGCCACTCCGCCCGCACAGCGTGCAACCGCAGCGCGGGCGTCCCGTCGATCTCCGTGTCGGCACCGTCGTCGGAACGCAGCTGCTCCGGCATCCGGTCGGGGAGCACGTCGACGATGCGCTCGGCGCTCGCGCGCACGCTCCGCCAGGATGCCGCGGCGATCGGCACCGCCCCGAACACCTCGAACACCACCATCGGCACGAGCACCGCGACCGCGAGCCACGGACCGTCGATGACCCCGGTGACGAGACCGGGAGCGGCGGCGGCGAGCGCCCAGACGGAGGCCGCGCCCGCGACGGCCGACACGACTCCCGCGGCGACGGCCTGCGCGAGCGAGGCCCGACCCACGGCGCGCCGCAGTGCGGCATCCGCCTGCTGCACCCGCTCGCGGGCCTGGGATTCGGCTCCGTAGGCGAGCAGCACGTCGAGTCCGCCGATGTAGTCGGTGAGCGCGGCGGTGAGGTCACCGCGGCGGGTCGACACGACGGCTTCGGCCCGCGAGCCGAACAGCCAGCCGAGACCGACGGCGGCCAGCGCGGCGACGACGAGGCACACCGCGAGCGTGAGCGCGGCGGGCACCGACACGAACAGCAGGAATCCGACGGCGCCGAGCGCGACGACGCCCGAGACCGCCAACGGCTGCACCACCCGCAGGGGCAGGTTCTGCAGGTTCTCGACGTCGTCGACGAGGGCCGACAGCACCCGTCCGTGGTCGGTGCGTCCGAGACCCGCGGGCGACAGGGGCGTGAGCCGGCGCACCATGTCGGCGCGCGTCGTCGACAGCTGCCGCAGGGCGGCGTCGTGTCCGCTCAGGCGTTCGAGATACCGGGTGACCGCGCGCGTCACAGCGAAGAACCGCACGCCGACGACCGCGATCGACAGGGGCACGAGCGAGTCGACGATCGACGCGCTGACGATCAGCCAGCCGCTCACCGCGAGCAGGCTCACCGCGGCGCCCGCCGACAGCACCCCCCACACGAGCCCGGGCAGGAAGCGCAGGAACGGCGGCTGCGCGAGCCTCAGCACCTCGCGGATGCGGTCGGCGCGCGACACGGAGCGGATGCCGTCGCTCACACTCTCACCCCCAGCTCCACGATCCGGTCGGCGATGCGGCGGGCCGAGCGGCGGTGCGACACGACGAGCACGGTGGCTCCGGCATCCGCGCGTTCGCGCAGCGAGTCCCACAGCCGCTGCTCGGTCTCGGCGTCGAGCGCGCTCGACGGCTCGTCGAGAGCGAGCACCGCGTCGGGCCGACGAGCCTGGCGGTACAGCGCGCGGGCGACGGCGACGCGCTGCGCCTGGCCTCCGGAGAGGCCGCTCCCCTGCACGCCGAGCTCCAACGAGGGGTCGAGGTCGTCGGCGCAGGCCGCGTCCAGCGCGCGGCGGACGGCGACGGCATCCGGCGCCTCGTCGCCGAGGGAGACGTTCGCGGCGATCGTCCCGCGGCTCAGCTGCGGGCGCTGCCCCGCCCACGCCAGCCAGTCGGCGGGCGACAGCCCGCGAGCGTCGATGCCGCCGACGGTGGCGGCCCCGTCGAACGCGACGGCCCCGCGCAGCGCGGCGAGCAGGCTGGACTTGCCGGCTCCGCTCGGCCCCTCGATGAGCGTGATCGTTCCGGGCGTCGCCTCGAACGACACGGGTGGGAGATCCCGCACGCGGAGGTCGGTGACCTCGAGCAGACTCCCGGCGCGTTTCGTCTCGTCGCTGCGCTCCTCGCTCACCGACCTTCCCCCGGTCGTTGAGCGAGCGGAGCGAGACGAAACGCGGTGAGCCGACGCCCCCGCCTCGTCGAGCACCGCGAAGACGTCCTCGGTCGCGGCTACGCCCTCCGCGGCGGCGTGGAACTGCACGCCGACCTGGCGGATCGGCAGGAACGCCTCCGGGGCGAGCAGCAGCACGAACAGCCCGACCTCGAGCGACAGGTCACCCGACAGCAGCCGGAATCCCACCGCCACCGCGATGAGCGCGACGGCGAGCGACGACAGCAGCTCCATCGCGAAGCCCGACAGGAACGAGAACCGCAGCACCTTCATGGTCTCGCGGCGGTACTCGTCGGCCGTGTGCTCGATCTGCGCGGCGGCGCGACGCTCGCGGCCGAACAGCCGCAGGGTCGCGAGCCCCTGCACGGTGTCGGCGAACCGCGCCGCGAGCCGCTGCAGCGTCTGCCACTGGCGGCGCTGCACGGTGCGGGTCGCGATGCCGATGAGGATGAGGAAGAGCGGGATCAGCGGCAGGGTGATCGCGGCCGTCAGTCCGCTCGGCCAGTCCTGCCACCACATCACCGCGAGGATCACCGGGGTCGCGGTGACCGTGAGCACGAGCTGCGGGATGTACCGGGCGAAGTACGCGTCGAGGGCTTCGAGCCCGTGCCCTGCCGTGACGGCGATCTCGGTGCGGTTCCGCTGCGCGAGCCAACCAGGGCCCAGTCGGCCGATCGCCGCGATGAGGGCTGCGCGCAGCTGCATTCCCGTCTTCGCCGCCGCCCGTGTGCCCGCCGCGTCGGACGCCGCGATCAGCGCGCCGCGCAGCAGCGCGAGACCCAGGAGCCACAGCAGGGATGCCGTCACGTCGCGTCCCGCGAGGGCGCCGGTCACGGCATCCGTGAGCATCCAGGCGAAGGCGACGGTGACCGCCGTCTGCACGACGCCGATCACGCCCGACAGGAGCAGGAACCCCCGTGCGGCGCTCGCGTACCGGACGAGCCGAATGTCGACGGGTTTCACGCGTGCGCCGGAGCCCCCTCGATCGAGCGGCGGGTGACGCGCTTGCGGAACACCCAGTAGGTCCACGCCTGGTAGGCGAGCACGAGCGGGGTCGCGATCAGCGCCGTCCAGCTCATGATCTCCAGCGTATATCGCGTGCTCGACGCGTTAGCGATCGTCAGGCTGTACGCGGGGTCGATGGTCGACGGCATCACGTACGGGAACAGCGCCGCGAACAGCATCACGACCGCGAGCATCACCGTGACCATGCCGGCGAAGAACGCCCAGCCGTCGCGCCGCACGAGCGACAGCCCGACGGCGGCGAGCAGGGCGACCGCGGCGAGCGCCCCGGCGCCGAGCACGAGCCACAGCAACGGCGCCTCGCGGTTCATGGCGATGACGGCCGTCCACACGACGGTGCCGGCGGCCGCGAGCACGGTGGGTCCGGCGACGAGCTTCGCGAGCCGATGCGCGTCCTCGTGCACGGGTCCGTCGGTCTTGAGCGCGACGAAGAGCACCCCGTGCAGGAAGAACAGCAGCAGCGTGGTCACCCCCACGAGCAGTGCATACGGGTTGAGCAGCGCGAAGAACCCGCCGACGTAGATGTGGTCGGCGTTCAGCGCGACGCCCTGCACGATGTTGCCGAACGCGACGCCCCACAGCAGTGCGGGCACGACGGAGCCGATCACGATCATGCGGTCGAACCCGCGCTTCCACGCGAGGCTGTCGCGCTGATGGCGGTACTCGAACGAGACGCCGCGCAGGATCAGCGCGAGCAGGATCAGCAGCAGCGGCAGGTAGAACCCGCTGAACAGCGTGGCGTACCACTCCGGGAACGACGCGAACAGCACGGCGCCGGCGACGATGACCCACGTCTCGTTGAGGTCCCACACCGGGCCGATCGTGTTGATGACCTGGCGGCGTGAGACGTCGTCCTTGCCGAGGAACGGCAGCGACATGCCGACGCCGAAGTCGAAGCCGTCGAGCACGAAGTAGCCGACGAAGAAGAAGGCGACGATGAAGAACCAGAGCGTTGCGAGATCCATGGTGTTCCTTCCTCTCAGTACACGACCGACGGCAGCTGGGCCGTCTCCTCGTGGGGTTGCTCGTCGGTGTCGGGGCCCTTCTGCGCGGCCTTGACGATGAGGCGCACCTCGACGATCGCGAGCGAGGCGTAGATCGCCGTGAACGCGATGAGCGAGATCAGCACGTCGACTCCGGTGACGCCGGGTGAGACGCCGTCGCGGGTGGTCATGAGTCCGAAGACGATCCACGGCTGGCGGCCCATCTCGGTGAACACCCACCCCATGATGTTGGCGAGGAGCGCGAGCGGGAACGACCAGATCGCGAGCTTCCACATCCACGGCGCCGGAGGCTTCTTGGCGCCCTTGCGCGTCAGCCACAGGCCGACGACGGCGACGAGGCCGGCGGCCATGCCGAGGCCGATCATCCAACGGAACGCCCAGTACGTCACCCAGAGGATCGGCGCGAACTCGGTGAGGCCGGTGTCGGCGAACGTCGTCGCGTACTCGGCGTTGAGGTCGTTGATGCCGTGCACGCACGCGTCGAACGTGTGCGTCGACAGCAGCGACAGCAGGTACGGCACGCGGATGCTGAACAGCTCGGAGCTGCCGTCGGGGGTGCCGAGCGTGAAGAGACTGAAGGAGGCATCCGGCCCGCAGACCGTGTTGAACGTCGCCTCGGCCGCGGCCATCTTCATCGGCTGCGCCGCGTACATCGCGAGGCCCAGCTGGTCGCCCGTGAGCACGACGCCGGCGGTCGAGACGATCATCGCCCACAGGCCGAACTTCAGCGAGATGCGCATGGTGTCGAAGTGCTGCCCGCGGGCGAGGTGCCAGGCCGACACCGAGATCACGACGCCGGCGGCGAACATGAGCGCACCGAAGATCGTGTGCGGGAACGCGGCGAGCGCGACGGGGTTCGTGAGCAGCGCCCAGAAGTCGGTGAGCTCGGCGCGGTTCGTCTCGGGGTTGAAGACGTAGCCGACCGGGTTCTGCATGAACGCGTTCGCGGCGATGATGAAGTACGCCGACAGGATGCTGCCGATCGAGACGCACCAGATCGTGGCGAGGTGCAGCTTCTGCGGGAGCTTGTCCCAGCCGAAGATCCAGAGCCCGATGAACGTGGCCTCGAAGAAGAAGGCGAGCAGTCCCTCGAACGCGAGCGGGGCCCCGAACACGTCGCCCACGAACCGGGAGTAGTCCGACCAGTTCATGCCGAACTGGAACTCCTGCACGATGCCGGTGACGACGCCCATGGCGAAGTTGATGAGGAAGATCTTGCCGAAGAACCGCGTGAGGTGCAGGTACTGCACCTTCCCGGTGCGCACCCATGCCGTCTGGAAGATCGCCGCGACGAGCGCCATGCCGATCGTGAGGGGCACGAAGAGGTAGTGGTAGACGGTCGTGAGACCGAACTGCCATCGGGACAGTGCGAGCGGGTCGAGCCATTCCATGGGACCACTCCTTCTTCTCTGTCTGCGGGTACGCCGGTGAGAGGTCTGCCGCCCCCGTCGGGCGGCTGACCGTGGATCAGGTGACGCGCGCTAGGCGGCGGTCATCTCCGTGAGACGCAGCTGCACGACGCACTCCTCCGGCCGCGCGGAGTGCTCCGCGAGGTCGGTGGTGCGCACGGCCTCGGCGGCGAGCGGCCCACCGGCTTCGGTGAGCACCCCCTGCATGAGGCCGAGGTGCACGGAGCACAGCATCGGACGGTCTTCGGCACGACCCGCGGCATGCGGGCAGGGGCTGAGATCGACAGTGAGCTGCTCGTCGTCGACGACGGGCGCGAAGCCGCTCTCCTCCAGGTGTTCGATCAGGGCGTCCAGCTGATAGGTCGCGTCGCGACCGAGAGCGGATGCGGTGGCCGGCAGCATCCGACGCAGCAGATCGCCGCGCTGGGCCGCGGCCTTCGCCTTGTCGCGGGCGATCGGGCTGGATGCGTCGCCCGCGCCGGTGGCCGCACTGTAGAGGGTGCGCGGCCGGCCACGGGTGGTGCGGTGCTCGGTGGCCTGGATGACGTAGCCGCCCTCGATGAGGCGCTGCAGGTGCTCGCGCACCGTGTTGGGATGCAGTCCGGTGGCCTCGCACAGCTCGCCGATCGTGCGCTCGGCACGGCTCTGCACCAGATGCAGGATCCGCACCCGGGAGAACGTCGAGATCGGCCCGCAGACGGGCGCTCCGTTGGCCATGGATCCAGTATCCCGCGCCGGTCGGCGCCGTTCGAGGCTTCCGGCCGTGAATAATGCCCGCCGCGATAGGGATGTCGGATACCGGCGATAGCCTGGCTGCATGGCTGCCCGCAAACCCGCTCCTCCCGCGTACGTCTGCACGGAATGCGGGTGGACGACGGCGAAGTGGGTCGGCCGCTGCGCCGAGTGCCAGCAGTGGGGCACGGTGCAGGAGCAGGGCGCGCAGACGGGCATCCTCAGCCGCGTCACGCCGCTCGCGCCGAGCGCCGACCGGGCAGCGCGCCCCATCACGCAGATCACCACGACCGACGCGCCTCGGCGCACGAGCGGGGTGTCGGAGTTCGACCGCGTGCTCGGCGGCGGCATCGTGCCGGGGGCGGCGATCCTGCTGAGCGGTGAGCCGGGCGTCGGCAAGTCGACCCTGCTGCTCGAGGTCGCCGCGCGCGCCGCGCAGGCGGGGCGGCGCGTCCTGTATGCGAGCGCGGAGGAGTCGCCGGCCCAGGTGCGGCTGCGCGCGGAGCGCACCGGCGCTCTGCACGACGAGCTGTACCTGGCGAGCGAGACCGACCTGGCGACGATCCTCGGTCACATCGACGAGGTCGCGCCTCAGCTCGTCATCGTCGACTCGGTGCAGACGGTGTCGTCGTCGCTGATCGACGGAGCGGCCGGCCAGCCGAGCCAGGTGCGCGAGGTCGCCGCGACTCTGATCCGCATCGCGAAGGAGCGCGGGCTGCCGATCATCATCGTCGGTCACGTCACGAAAGACGGGCAGGTCGCCGGCCCCCGGGTGCTCGAGCACCTCGTCGACGTCGTCTGCCACTTCGAGGGCGACCGCCAGACGTCGCTGCGCTTCATCCGGGCGCTCAAGAACCGTTTCGGCCCGACAGACGAGGTCGGATGCTTCGAGATGACCGGAGACGGCATCGCCGAGGTCCCCGATCCCTCTGGCCTGTTCCTGTCGCAGGGCGAGACCGAGCCGGGCACGTGCGTCGCGATCTCCCTCGAGGGGCGCCGCGCCCTGCCGGTCGAGGTGCAGGCACTGACCGTCAACACCACGGCGCCGAATCCGAGACGCGTCGTGAACGGACTCGACTCGTCGCGGGTGGCCATGGTGCTGGCGATCCTCGAACGCCGCGCGCAGATCAAGACCAGCACGCTCGACGTGTACGTGTCGACCGTCGGCGGGGTGCGGTTCACGGAACCCGCCGCCGACCTCGCGATCGCCATCGCCGTGGCCGGGTCGATCCAGCAGATCTCGGTGCCGCGCACCGTCGCCGTCGTCGGTGAGCTCAGTCTCGCGGGCGAGATCAGGCCCGTGACGCAGTCGGCACAGCGGCGGTCGGAGGCCTCACGGTTGGGTTACGAGCAGGTCGTCGACGACCGTTCGAAGACGCTGCGCGCCGCGCTCAACGACGTCAGGGCGCGCAACACCTCGCGCCGTCGCGAGGGCGACATCCCGCCCTTCTGACACGCCCCCGCGGCACGGCCCTCGCCGCGCGAACCCACGGGTCGTCGAGCGAGCACGGCGCAGCCGAGCAAGACGAAACGGTCCCCCGCCCGGGTCAGGCGTCGAGGGCCTTGAGGATCTCGTCGGGCGAGGCCTGCATCGGGTGCGGTCCGGCGATGTCGAGGAACACCGTCGTGATCGGGTGCGCGGAGAGGAACTTCCGCAGCCAGTCGGCGCCGTAGATCCCCACTCCGGGCGGCAGGTTGGCCGGCTTGTTCTTCGCGTCGCTGAACAGCAGCAGCGCGAGGTCGCCGCTGTTCGGGTCGCGGTAGGTCCATACCTCGCCGCTGTCGAGCGGGTTGTCGCGGGCTCCGGGCGAGATGAGCGGCACGACGGTGGTGCCGTGCCGCAGGGCGAGGGCGACGGCCGCGACGTCCTGCTTCTCGAGCGCCTGGGCGAGAGCATCCGACCGGAAATCCTCGGGGGCGGGCTTGTTGTTGCCGTTCTTCGCCTTCTTCGCTGCCATGCCTCCAGCATATTCAGCGGACTCCAGGACGAGCCTCCGACGAGTCGGGCCCGGAGACGGAATGGGGCCCTCTCGAGTCCTCCATTGGGGACTGGGGTACTCGAGAGGGCCCAGGCTCTCTGGCGGCAGTGTCGAAGCGCTGGGGACGCTGTGAGTCGACGCCACTGGGGATGGCATAGCGCCGCAAAGATCTGGAGAGCCGTGTCAATGGTATCCCAAAGAGGGCTCGCAGTCACCATCGAAGCTGAATCCGGGTCGGTATTCACGCGCCGGACACGCACCGGAAAACTGCACCGGTATTCAACCATTGCGCTTGCGCCGAGGTCAGTACAGGAGGATCTGCTTGGTCGCCGCGGCGGCGAACCCGCCGATCTCCACGGCCACGTGGTACGACGATCCGCCGCCGGGGGCGCGCGGACGGTTCTCCTGCGCGCAGGTCTCGACACTCGACCGCGTGCGGTCCCACACGACGGGGACCTTGCTCGTGACCGTCGCGCCGGCCGCGAGCGTGGCGATCATGCTGCTCGGGTTCTCCTGGCAGTCGGTCGACCGCCACCACACGTCGGCGCCGCTCGACACGGTGAACACCTGGGTGCTGGATCCGACGTCGATCGTGCAGTCGGTGGGGCCGTTGTTGGTGAGCGAGATCGACAGGTTCGGCAGCTGACCGGCCGCGTAGGTGTCGGCATCCGTCACAGCCGAGACCACGACGTCCTTCGCCTCGCACGCGACGACCCCTGGCGTCTCCTCCGCCACCGGCTCCTCGGAGGGGTCCGCGGAGGGAGTGTCGGTGGGTGCGGCATCGGTCGTCGGAGTCGGCGACGCCGACGGGCTCGGCACGGGTGCGGTCTCGGCCGCGCTGGCCCAGGGCCGCGACACGAGCAGCCAGACCGAGATGCCGATCACGGCGAGGAACAGGATGAGTCCGACGACGGCCACCAGCCGCCGACGGCGGTAGACGGCGGCGGACTGACGAGGCATGACTCCAGGTTAAGCGATCGAGCTGTCGATCTCCCGGAGCGTCAGCCCGGTATTCCGATGCGGCGCTCCCCCGACCGCAGCTGCTGGATCACGACGGCGATCACGAGGAGGGCGCCCTGCGCGACGTTCTGCCAGAACGAGTTCACCCCGAGGATGGTCATGCCGTTGGTCAGCACGCCCAGCAGGATGACGGCGAGGATCGTCCCCGAGATGGTGCCCTTGCCGCCCTTGAGGGCTGCCCCGCCGAGCGCGGCGGCCGTGATGGCCTGCAGCTCCAGCCCCTCCGACCCCGAGATCGGCTGACCCGATCCGGTGCGGGCGGTGATGAGGATGCCGGCGATCGCCGCCACGGCACCGGTCACCATGTAGACGCCGATGATGTACCGGTTGATGTCGATGCCCGCGAGGCGGGAGGCGATGTTGTTGCCGCCGACCGCGTAGATGTTGCGGCCGACCGAGGTGTACCGCAGCACGATGTGCGCGAGCAGCGCGACGAGCAGCAGCACGAGGATGAGGGTCGGGATGCCGCCGATCGCGCCTCGTGCGAGGAAGACGAAGAACGGGTCGGCGCCGGTGTACCCCTGCGCGCGTCCGTCGGAGATGAGCTGCGCGATGCCCTTGAACGCCGCGAGGGTCGCGAGCGTCGCGATCACGGGGTTGACCCGTCCGAACACGATGATGCAGCCGTTCACGAGGCCGCAGAGCACGCCGATCCCGATCGCGCCGGCCACCCCGAGCACGGGGCCGGCGGCGGTGAAGATCATGGCCGATGTCACCGAGGTGAGGCCGGCGATGGACCCGACCGAGATGTCGAGCGCCCCCAGGATGATGACGATGGTCTGCACCACCGCCAGCAGACCCATGATCGCGATCGCGGTGCCGATGACCTTGAGGTTCGCGACGCTGAAGAACAGCGGGTTCTGCAGTCCGATGACGGCGACGACCAGCACGATCGCGAGGATGAGCGACACGTTCTGCACGCCCACCCCGCCGAGGATCCGGCGCGCCAGGGAGGGGCGCTCCGCGTCGGGTCTCTCGACCGTGGCCGTCGCGGCCGCACCGGTCTTCACGACCTCCGGGTTGTCGATCCTGTCGCTCATGCGGCGACCTCCTCGTCCATCGCGAGCGCGAGAATGCTCTCTTCGGTTGCCTGGGCGCGCGGGAGCTCTCCCGTGATGCGGCCGTGGGCCATGACATAGATGCGGTCCGAGACGCCGAGCACCTCGGGGAGTTCGCTGGAGACGACGATCACCGCGACGCCCTCGTGCGCGAGACGGTCGATGATCGCGTAGATCTCGGCCTTGGCACCGACATCGATACCGCGCGTGGGCTCGTCGAGCAGCAGCATCCGCGGTGCCGTGGCGAGCCATCTGGCGAGCACCACCTTCTGCTGGTTGCCGCCCGAGAGGCGTCCGACGAGCTGCTCGGTGCCGGGGGTGCGGATGCGGAGCGAATCGACGTAGCCCTGCGCGAGCGCGGTCTCGGCGGAGTCCTTGACGAAGATCCAGCGGGAGAGCGATCGGAGCACGGCGAGGGCGGCGTTGTCTCGCACGCTGCGTTCGAGCAGCAGCGCCTCGGCCTTGCGCTCCTCGGGGGCGAATCCGATGCCGGCGCGGATGCTGTCGCGCGGGCTCCGGAACCGCTTGGCCTTCCCGTCGACGCGGATCGTGCCGCCGTCGACGGGCAGATCGCCCGCGATGGTCTTCATGAGCTCGCTGCGTCCGGCGCCGACGAGACCGGCGATGCCGACGACCTCTCCGGCCCTCACCTGCAGCGAGATGTCCTGCACGAACTCGTTCGACACGTCGTCGAGCTCGAGCACGACCTCGCCGAGAGCGGCGGGCTCGCGGTGGAAGAACTGGGTCAGGTCGCGGCCGACCATCATGCGCACGAGCTCGTCGTGGTCGGTCTCGTCGACGGTCTTCGTGCCGACGTACGCACCGTCGCGGAGCACGGTGATGCGGTCGGCGAGCTGGAAGATCTCGCCCATGCGGTGCGAGACGTAGCCGATCGCGACGCCTTCCTCCTGCAGTTGGCGGATGAGCGCGAAGAGCAGCGTCACCTCCTCGTCGCCGAGCGACGAGGTCGGCTCGTCGAAGCAGATGACCTTCGGTCGGGCGATCACGGCGCGCATGATCTCGACGATCTGGCGCTGTGCGGGAGAGAGGTCGGCGCCGAGCGTGCGGGCGTCGATGACGCGGTCAAACCCCCATCGGCGGAGTTCCTCGGTGGCGGTGCGTTCGAGGCGGCTGCGGCGGAACCCGCCGGTGCTGAGCGCCCCGATGTAGATGTTCTCGGCGACGGAGACCCAGGGGACGATCTCGGGCTCCTGGGCGATGACGCGCAGCCCGGCGTCCCGGGCGTCGGCGGGGCCGGAGAACGTCACGGCCTCTCCACCGATCGACAGCTCGCCGCCGTCGGGCGGGTAGTCGCCGCCGAGGATCTTGAGGAGCGTCGACTTGCCCGCCCCGTTCTCGCCCATGAGCGCCGTGACCTCGCCGGCCCGGAGCTCCAGCTCGACGCCGCGCAGGGCGCGCACGGGGCCGAACGACTTGGTGATCGCCTGTGCGCGCAGTGCGACGGCCTGATCGGTCATGGTGTCCTCTCGTGATCGGATGCCGGGAACGCGGGGCGGCCGTGCTCACGGCCGCCCCGCGTGTGGGGCGTCAGGTGCAGACGACGCCCTTCTCCTCCCAGTTGGAGGCATCGACGATCTCGGTGTTCGCGACGGTCTTCGGCGGCAGCTCGGTGCCGTTGCGCAGCAGGTCGACCATGGAGGTGACGGCGGCCTTGCCGACCTCGACGCCCGAGATGAAGAGCGCCGACTTGTTGCCCGTCTCCTGTCCGGCGTTCCAGTCCTTACAGGTCAGGTATGCGCCGAGTCCGACGCCGACGATGTCGGCGGGGGCGACGCCGGCGTTCTGCAGGGCCGTCACGACGCCGGTCTCGTTCTCATCGTTGCAGCCCCAGACCACCCAGTGCTTCACGCCGGAGTTGGCGGTGATGACGGCACCCGCCTTGTCCTGCGCGTCGGTGGCGGAGTTGTCGGTGCCCACCTCGATGACCTCCGGTCCGTCGGAGACGGCCTTCGAGAAGGCGTCGATGGCGCCGTCGACCCGCTCGACGCAGTTCGGCTGGTCTTGCTTGTAGGCGGAGAGGATGCGGGTGTCGGCGGCCGTCCATCCGGCCTCCTGGTAGAGGCGAGCGGCGTCCGCGCCGACCTTCTCGCCCATCGAGGTGCCGTCGAAGCCGGTGAACGGCGCGGCGTCTCCCTTGGCGTCGACGATCGGGTCGTCGGCGGCCATGAGGGGGATGCCGGCGTCGGCGGCGAGCTGGATCACCTGGGGGCCGATCTGCGTGTCCGGCACGACGATGATGATGCCGTCGACGCCCTGGGCGATCGCGGCCTCGACCTCGGAGATGGCCTTGTTCGAGTCGGTGCTGACGTCGACGACGTTGATGGTGACGTCGCCGTCCTCGGTGGCCGCCTCCTTCGCGCCGTTCGCCTCGTCGACGAAGTACTGCTGGTCGCCCTGCTTCTGGATGAGGGCGATGGTGAGCGGGCCGTCCGACGTGCCTCCGCCGCCGGCGGCGGGCTCGGCGGTCTCCATTCCGGACGAACAGGCGGTGAGCGCTGCAAGCGCGAGGACGGCGGCGCCGCCGGCGGCGGTCCGCGCCCAGAGGCGGCTGCGGGTGGCGAACATTGAGACTCCTTCGTCTTCGTGCGTGACCGGCCAGGACGACCGGCAGGTGTGCGGAACAGATCGAACGTACATCGCGCGACCGGCGCGCGTGGAGGACGATCAAACGGATCATATGGACGTTCCTCTGACTCCACCACACCGCCGTTCACACTGTCCATCTCGTACCGTGATCGGCCAGGGGCATTAGCCTGGCAGTATCGGTCGCTGCGGCGACCCGTGCCACCGCCGACCCTCAGGACAGCTCATGGACGAGACGCCTATCATCCCTCTCCCGCATTACCGGATGGAGGGGTTCGAGCATCAGCGTCTGTGCGTGCTGCCGAGACCCCTCGTCGACAGCGCGCTGAACACGGCGGGCACGCGCCGCCTGCTCGTCACGGATGCCGGGTACTTCCCGCACGCCCGCGGTCACCGACGGGTGCGGCCGCGGGGTGCCGCCGAGACCGTCGTGCTGCTGTGCGTGGCCGGGCGCGGCACCGTGACCATCGCGGGCGAGTCGCATGCGCTCACCCCGTCGACGTCGATCGCGATCTCGGCCGGCACTCCGCACTCGTACGAGGCGTCGGACGACGACCCGTGGAGCATCTGGTGGCTGCACGTGCGAGGGACGGATGCCGCGGAGCTCGCCGCGCAGACCCTCGGCCGACAGAGCCCCACCACGCGGCTGCGCGCGATCGACCGGGTCGTCGCCCTGTTCGACGAGCTCGTCACGGTGCTCGAGAGGCGTCTGTCCCCTCCGCAGCTGCTCGTCGCCTCGGGCATCGCCTGGAACCTGCTCACCCGCATCGCGGCCGACAGCATCCTGCCCGGCGAGGGGTCCGCGCTGGAGCGGGCGATGCGGTACCTCGAGTCGCGCGTCGACGGGAACATCCAGGTCGCGGAGCTCGCGGCGCTCGTCGGCATGTCGCCGTCGCATCTGAGCGCGCTGTTCCGTCAGGCCACGGGGAGCGGTCCGGCGGCGTTCCACACGTCGCTGCGCATGACCCATGCGCGCAATCTGCTCGACACGACCTCGCTGTCGGTGCGCGAGATCGCGACCGCGGTCGGCTACACGGATCCGCTGTACTTCTCGCGCCACTTCCGTCGGCTGCACGGAGTGAACCCGACGAGCTACCGCGCCCAGCACAAGGGCTGAGCGTCAAGGGCAGCAGACGGATGCCGCGTCACCGCCCGATGCTGCGGATCATCCACCCTGCGCCCACCGACCCGCTCGGCGGCACGACGAAGAGGTCCTGCCCGGAGCGGAACGCGTCGGGCGGGCAGGTCGTGGGTTCGACCGCGAGGCCGGCCCGGTGGTCGGCTCCGACGCCGTGGTCGGCCGTGTAGACCTGCACCCACGGGCACCGCGCGTCCCACTCGACCTCGGCGCCGCGTCCGTCGTCGTCGGTGAGGCGCGCGCGAGCGCGTCCGTCGCGGAGGGCCAGACCGGTGAACGCGTTGTTCACGACCGCGCCGCCGATGCGACGAGGGCGGCGGAAGTCGCGGCCTCCTGCGTCGTCCCCGAGCGCGACGAGGCGGTCGGGCAGCATCCGGTCCTCGGTCACGAGCAGCACTCGCGCGGCATCCAGCTCGAAGGTCAGCGCGTCGATGGAGCGCGCCCCCGCAGTCCCCGCGGTGAGGTACGGATGCCCGCCGAGCCCGACCGGCGCCGCGGTGCCGCTCTCGTTCGTCGCCGAGACCTCCTGCGCGAGACCGTCCGGCCCGAGCCGGAACTCCACGTCGATCCGCACTCGCCACGGATACCCGGGCTGCGGAGCGACGACCGCCGAGAGCACAGCGCGGTCGACGGCCGAGTCGACCACCGCGAAGTCGGTCCACGCGACGAGGCCGTGCGCAGCGGTTCGCGTCTCCGGCTCGTTCTGCACGAGCCTGTGCACGTCGCCCTCGAACGCGTACTCGCCGTCGGCGATCCGGTTCGGCCACGGCGCGAGCAGCGCACCGCGCATCGCCGGGCGCACCTCCCCCGCCGCGAACGGCACGATCACGTCGACGCCGTCGTACTGCAGCACGCGCACCGTCGCCCCGACGCCGGCGATCGAGGCGCGGTAGCGGCCGGACCGCAGCTCGACCTGGACGCCCGAGAGCGGCGTGCTCACGACTCGTCCTCGCCCTCCTGCGTGAACAGCAGCAGTTCGGGCAGGCTCGTGGCGAAGTAGTCGGTCACGCCGTCGTCGCGCTTCGCGACCGGCGGCACGTAGGCCGCGCGAGCCTCGCCGAGCGACGCCGGCGGGTCCGTGCGCGGCCTGTCTCTTTTTCCCATCTGACGCTGCCGACGGCGCCGTACGTGTAT
>NZ_JAVAYD010000023.1:0-25137 GCF_041954735.1 Microbacterium sp. LS_15
TGTGTCTTTCCGGCTGTCAAATCGACATGCCGTGAAGATCAGTACCAGTTCCGTGCCCCGCGCTGATCGCGCTGAGGCAACTTCACTAGCTTATCCGTCTCGGAGCGGCTGTCAAATCGACCGCCATCCCGTTCGGGAAGCTCCCACGTCGGACAGAAGTGCGTCCGTGACCCGCTCCGAGGAGCTGATCGAGGTGGGGGTGGTTCTCCGCTTGAGGGGGGTGAAGCTCTCGGCCTCTCCGCTTCCCTGTGGGGCGAACAAGTAATAACTTACGTGGATCCCGGGGCCTCGGCAAATCGCAGAGGTCCGCCGGGCGTGTCGCGCTGCTCGCGGCGATCCGCAGCCGGATACGACGAAGCCCCCGGGGTGACCCGGGGGCTTCAACGGCTGTGGACCTAAGGGGATTCGAACCCCTGACCTCCTCGATGCGAACGAGGCGCGCTACCAACTGCGCCATAGGCCCGTGAACCTCGACTACGTTATCACGCTCGACGAGGTGGCTGCGTACGAGCGGTCACCCCGCGGCCCGCTTCGCGAGGAGCTCCCGCACGTGCGCTTCGATCTCGGCGTCGTCGACGAACCCCATCCGTGCGTACGGCGACGCCGCTGCGGGCGCCGGCTCGCTCTGCGGCGCGGGAAGACGGACCGGAGCCTCGGGCGCGATGCGCTCCGCGCGTTCCCGCAGTTCCGCCAGGCGGGCGGCCTTGCGACGTTCCTCCTGCGCGTCCATCTCGGCCCGAGCCGTCTGCGCACGGGATCCCGCCACGGACACCAGGGGTTCCGGCAGCTGACGCGGAGTCCAGGTGGCGCGCCCCTGGTCGTGGAGCGGAGGCGACACGCGTTCGCGCACCTCCTCCTCCTGGTGCGCCGTCCGGCGGACTGCACGACCGGCCACCGACGCCATGCGCTGCAGCAGCACGGCTCCGAGCAGGACGGCGGTCCCGCCCACCCACAGCAGGAGCTGCGCCTGAGCGACGACCAGCTGCCACACGCCGAGGCCTGCGACGACGAGTCCGAGCAGCACGAGAGACGAGGAGGCGATGCGCACGCGACGGCGGGCACGAGCCTGCCGCACGACGGGATCGGCCTTGGCAGCGGCGAGCTGCTCGCGGAGCAGGGCGAGCTCGGCGGCCTCCTTCTCCGACTGCAGCCTCTTGGCCAGCTTCTGCTGCGCGAGCGCCGTGCGCGCGTTCAGCTCGAGGCGCACCTCGCCCGGCGTCTCGCTGGTCTCGGCCAGCACGCGCAGAGCCTGATTGAGACGAACGGCGTTGCGCTCGGCGGCGTCGTACTGGAAGCGACCACGCCAGGAGGGCAGCAGATAGAGCAGCCAGAGGAGCACGGCGACGAGCACGATCACTCCCCCGCTCAGCACCGGCCCGTCCATGTCGACAACGGTACGGGAACACCGTTCCCGACAGGGCTCAGTGCGGGCGCGTGTCGCGAGCGGATTCGCGGCGGTCCGGCCTCAGATCGAGAGACGGTCCGACGGCGGCACGTCGGCTGCATGCACCGGCACCTGCCCGGCGAGCCATCGCGCGAGCACGCCCTGCGGGACGTCCTCCCTGGTGAGCGCGAAAGCGTAGTGATCGCGCCAGTCCCCGTCGATGTGAATGTACCGACGACGCAGCCCCTCGTAGCGGAAGCCGAGCTTCTGCACGATCCGCAGGCTCGCGGCGTTCTCCGGGCGGATGCAAATCTCCATGCGGTGCAGCCCGTACTCGGTGAAGCAGGCGTCGGTCGCGAGAGCGACCGCCGTGGGGGTGATGCCCCGGCCGGCGAACCGCTCACTGACCCAGTAGCCGATCGTCGCAGAGCACAGCGAGCCGCGGGCGACGCCCCAGACGTTGAGCTGGCCCGCGATCTCGCCGTCGTACTCCATCACGAACGGGTAGCCCCCGCCGTCGCGGTACTGCTGCAGGAGACGGCGGATGCTGAGCCGCATGTCGAACGACACCGAGCCGTATGGCACGGTGGCCTCCCACGGCTGCAGCCAGGCACGGTTCGACAGCAGCTCGTGCTGCAGCGGCCGCGCGTCCCTCGACCGGACCAGGCGCAGCTCGACCGGACCGTGCCGCATCCCCGTCGCCTGATCCATCAGAATGCCCCCGACGCCCACGTCGCGCCTAGAGGCGTTCCGCGAAGTCCTTCAGCCAGGGCCGCAGCTCGGGACCGAGGTCGTCGCGATCGGCGGCGAGCTGGACGATGGCCTTGATGTAGTCGACGCGGTCTCCCGTGTCGTAGCGACGCCCGCGGAAGATCACGCCGGCGACGCCGGGGCCGTCGGGATCGGTCGCCAGTTCCTGCAGCGCGTCGGTCAACTGGATCTCGCCGCCCTTGCCCGGCTCCGTGCGCTCGAGCACGTCGAAGACGGATGCCGGCAGCACGTATCGTCCGATGATGGCGAGGTTCGACGGGGCGTCCTCCTGAGAGGGCTTCTCGACCAGACCGGTGACGCGCACGGCATCCGAGCCCTCCAGCTCTTCGACGGCGGCGGCCCCGTACATGTGGATGCTCGCGGGGTCGACCTCCATGAGGGCGACGACGGCCGCGCCCGTGCGCTCGTGCTCGGCGATCATCTCGGTGAGCAGCGGGTCGCGCTCGTCCATGAGGTCGTCGCCCAGGAGGACGGCGAAAGAGTTGTCACCGACGTGGGTGCGCGCCCGGAGCACGGCGTGCCCGAGCCCCTTGGGCTCCCCCTGACGCACGAAATGGATGTCGGCCAGGTCGCTGGACTTCATGACCCGTTCGAGGCGGCCCGTGTCACCCTTCTCCATGAGCTTCACCTCGAGCTCCGGCACGGAGTCGAAGTGGTTGGAGATGGCGTTCTTGTTGCGGCCGATGATGACGAGGATGTCGTCGATGCCCGCATTCGCCGCTTCCTCGACGACGTACTGGATCGCCGGCTTGTCGACGACGGGCAGCATCTCCTTCGGCATCGCCTTCGTCGCGGGCAGGAATCGTGTTCCCAGTCCGGCTGCGGGAATGACGGCTTTGATCTTCTGATGACCCATCCCCACAGCCTAGTGGGGCACCTCGCCGTAGACTCTGAGGCATGTCGAACGACGTCGAGCACGAGAAGCGCGCGCTCCGCGCCGAACTCCGGGAGCGCCGACAGCTGCTGAGCGACGCCCAGCGCGAGAGCGCGGCATCCGCCATCGCCGAGCGCCTGGACGAGCTGATCGCCGAGCTCGGCGCTGCGTCCATCTCCTGCTTCCTGTCGACGACGACCGAACCGGGGACCAGGGACTTCGTGAAGGCCGCCGTGCGCCGCGGGATCCGCGTGCTGCTCCCCGTGACGCGGGCCGACGGACTGCTCGACTGGGCTGTCGCGAGCGACGACGACGAGATCTCCGAGGGCCTGCACGGGCTTCCCGAGCCCACCGGCGAGGTGCTCGGGCCGATCGCCGTGAACGACGTCGATCTCATGATCATCCCCGCTGCCGCAGTCGACCGGACCGGTATGCGCATGGGGTGGGGTCGCGGCTACTTCGACAAGACGATCGGATCGATGGAGAAGTGCCCGCCCGTCTACGCCGTGATCTATGATTCCGAGGTGCTCGACTCCCTGCCGAGCGAGGTGCACGACCAGCCGGTGAACGGTGTCGTGACACCGACTCAGACTCTTCTCCTGTCGCCCACGCGACGCTGACCGACGAGGACCGCCATGCCCACCTACGCCTATGCCTGCCGCTCCTGCGGCCACGCCTTCGACGCCGTGCAGAGCTTCTCCGACGACGCGCTGACGGTCTGCCCCGAGTGCGGCGGCGAGCTCCGCAAGCAGTACGGATCGATCGGGGTGACGTTCAACGGATCCGGCTTCTATCGGACCGACTCGCGGGGCGGGTCTGGAGTGAAGAAGGATGCTTCGGCATCATCGAAGTCTGAGTCGTCATCGAGCACGACCGCGGCGCCCGCTGCGGCACCGGCCTCTTCCTGACGCACGACCGATCGGAGAACTCTCATGCTCAAAGGCTTCAAGGACTTCCTGCTCCGCGGCAACGTGATCGACCTGGCCGTCGCCGTCGTGATCGGCACGGCGTTCACGGCCATCGTCACCGCCGTCGTGAACAGCCTCATCAATCCGCTCGTCGCTCTCTTCTTCGAGGCCGACGCCGCCGGAGAGTTCGGCCCCACCGTCACCAACATCTACGGCAACAAGGTCACCTTCCCGCTCGGCGACCTGATCTCCGCGCTGATCAGCTTCCTCGCCGTGGCCGCGGTGGTCTACTTCGTCTTCGTGCTGCCGATGAACACGTTCAAGGCCCACGTCGAGGCACGCAAGGGCACGCCGGCCGAGGAGCCTCAGGAGGAGCCGGCGGCGGCGACCGAGACGGAGCTGCTCATCGAGATCCGCGACCTGCTCGCACGCAACAGCGCCCGGGAGTGATCCCCGCGGGGCCGCGACCCGTCGCTCAGTAGTGCGGCGGCACGTCTCCCAGCATCCGCTCGTCGTTCGGACCCTTGGGCCCCTTCGGGACGGATGCCGGAGACGGCCGCCGCTCCGGCGTCTCCGGCGACGGGTCGGATCCGCGTACGGGCGTCAGCCGTGCACGACGGGAGCCCGGCACTCGTACGACCTTCTGCCGCTGCTCGCGCTGTCCGTCGTGGTCGGCGTCCTCAGCCATTGCGCGGGTCGACGATGTCGATCGGCTGCGTGTCGTCCTCTGCGCGCGGAGCAGACGGGGAGATGCCGAGGACGCCGGCGATGCGGGTCGCCGCGGTGACCGGGTCGCTGTAGAGGTCGAAGGCGTGCACACGCACGTAGTGCCAGCCCAGCCGGCGCAGGACATGGGGCCGGAGCCGCAGGGTCTCACGCAGCGACTCGCCTCGGGTCTCGGGGTCGCACTCGATGACGACGGCCTTGCCACCGTGCTGGGCCACGAGGGGCAGCAGTCCGCGGTAGTCCACGTCGACCGATGCGCCGAGACGGCGGAGCTCGCGCGCGAGGGCAAGGGTCAGCGGATCGGCGAGGTCCTCCAGACGGGCCTCGCGTCCGCGCGAGGCGAGCCCCCCGAGGATCGACATGAGCGTCGCCGCACCGTACTCCAGCCGCCCGTCGTCGAACGCCGACGGGCGGATCGACGACACGATCACCATGGACCGCCGAGCGCGGGTCATCCCCACCGTCAGCAGCCGCTCGCCGTCGGGCGTCGACAGGTCCCCGAAGTCGCTGAGGACCCGGCCGTGCTTGGTGAGGCCGAAGCCGAGCGACAGGATGACCCTGTCGCGGCTCTCCGCCACGGACTCCTCGAGAGTGAGCACGGCGAAGGGCTCCGCGGTGTCCCGACCGACGAAGTCCGCGACGTCGGAGCGCCCGGCGAACGCCGAGGTCACGGCGGCACGCACGCGCTCGGCGTGACGCCGGCTGGCCGTGACGACCATGAGCGATTCCTCCGGGCGGTGCACGGCATGCTCGACGACCAGGGTCACCACGCGGGCGACCTCGGCGTCGGGACTCTCGACCGCGCCCGATATCGGATCCGGTGCGCCGGTTCCCCCCTCGACGTAGTCGACCGTGAGGCTGCCGCGTCCGAGGTACGACCCCGCCCAGGGCAGCGACACGATCTCGCCGCCGTAGAAGGCGTCGTTGATGAGCTCGGCGAGATCCTCGCCGCCCGCACGGTAGCTGCGGGTCAGCGTCATCACCGGGAGCAGCTCGGACAGGCGCTCGAACACCGAGACGGCGTCGAACGGCACTTCGGCCTCCCAGCTCGCATCGGGGTCGACCGCGACGTGGAACGGAGTGGGGCGCTGCGTCACCGGGTCGCCGAAGGCCACGACCTGGCGAGCCCGACGGATGGCGGGAGCGGCCTCCGCGAGGTTGACCGCGGCGGCATCCACGAGCAGCACGGTGTCGAACTCGACGGAGTCCGGGATCTCGGGCACCAAGTAGGGCGAGGAGATCCACACGGGCGCGAGCACGTCGACGAGCGTCGGCGCCGAGCTCACGATCTCGGCCGTCGTCGAGCTCGCCTGCTTGAGCGCGCTGCGCAGGTGCTGCGACTGCTGCGGCTCGTCGACGATGGCGATCTTCCACTGGTTCGCGAGCTGCCACGCGAGGAGGGGACCGGCCATCGCGGCGTGGGCCTCGTCCACGAGGCGGAAGTCGCGCTCGAGACGGTCGACGACGGCGGTGTTCGCGCCGAGCAGCGATCGGTCGTCCTGCAGCGCCCGCTCGAGGAGCGACTGCCACCACGCGAACTCCAGCTCGTCGCCGACGCGCGCTTCGGACACGTGCCGCACCGAGAGCTCAGCGAGAAGGGGCTCCAGTCCGAGGTCGGCGAGACGATCGCGCAGCTGCGCGCGCTCGACGAGGTTGTCGAACACGTCGGACTTCGCGGCGAGACCCGCGAGCATGCGCACGAGTCGCGCGACCGGGAGCGATGCGAGCGGCTCGCGGCGACCCAGCGCCGCATCGAGCTCGGAGAGCTCTGCGGCGACCCGCTGCCACGACGAGTACACGTCGGCGAGACCGAGCGGGATCTCCGGAGCGACGCCCGCATCGACGCACCGCTGCCACTGGGTCCGCTGGGCCTGGATGCGCAGCAGCGCCTCATGCATCTCCGTGATGTGCACACCGGGGCGCACGTACTCCTTGGCGAGTCGGCGGAGACGACGGCGGTTCGCACTCGACATGCCCGGCGAATCCCGCCGCGACCCGTGCGCCTGGATCAGCTCGCCCAGCGGACGCTCGAAGACGGTCGGGCTGAACCGGTCGAGAGTGTCGCGGATGCCCTGCAGGAGACGCAGGTACTCCCCCAGTTCGTCGATGGTCGCGAACGGGCGCATGTGCGTCTGCGCGATCAGCGCGTAGCCCCGCTCGAGGAGCGCTGGCACGCTGTCCGCGTGCAGACGCCCTGCCAGCTCGTGAGCCGCCCGTGCAGCCTCGGTGCTCGTGAAGGTGACGCCGTACCAGGGCGAGTCGTCGGGGCCGAACCGGAACTCGCCGAGGCGTGCCGCCTGGGCGAGCGCGGAAGCCGCAGCCGATCGATCTCCGGCGAGGCGCCGCAGGGTCTCGGGGCTGAGCCGAGCCGTGGTGGACGGCGGATGCGGGAGCGACGCCAGCCTGGTGAGGTGGCGGGTCGCGTCGAGGACCGAGGCGTCGGTGCCGACGGCCGGGGCGGTGAGAGCGCGGCGATAGTCGCGCAGCACGGTGCGGAGCCGCACGAGCGCATCGTCGACGTCGCTGACCTTGGGCGCCGCGGCCTTCTCATTCCTGCCGATCGCTCGGACGAGGTCTCGTCGCACGCTCGCCGGCGAGATCGCCAGGCTGTCGAGGCCGATGCCGGAGAGACGATGCCGCACCCCGTCGAGCGTCGACCGACGGGCCGACACGACGAGCACGCGCTTGCCGTTGCGCACGAGTTCTCCGAGCGCGTTGATGACGGTCTGGGTGCCGCCGGTGCCGGGCAGCGTGGCCACCGTCAGCGACTGTCCGGCGGCGATCCGGGCCAGCACGGCCTCCTGCTCGGCATCCGCGTCGAGGAGCAGGTTGTCGGAGGCGGGCGCGCGGTCGTCGGGACCCGTGTGATGCGGCGCGGGTCGGCGCGCGGAGACCTGCTCGCGATCGCCGACGTGGCCGCCGAGCGCGTTGAGCACGAGGTGATCGAGGTTCACGGCGTCGCGGGACATGGCCCCACCGACGTCGGCGAACGTGGAGACCACCAGTCGCGGCACGACGGAGAAGGTGTCGATCGAGCGGGTGATGCTCCGCAGGCTGTCGATCACGGGTTGAGGCTTGAAGATCCCGCCGTCGTAGGCGAGGGCGGCGAGCGCCGCGGCATCGATGGAGATCCCGAAGTGCTCGCGAGCGATACGGATGAGCTCGGGGTTGACCTCGAACGACCCCTGCAGCTTGAGCTCGAAGTCGGAGTGGTGCCGGCGGATCGCGAGCGGACGCAGAAGGACGGGGGCGGCGAAGTCCGCTCCGCCGATCCGCCACCCGGCCACGCCGACGGCGAGGTGCACGGCCTCGATGCCGCGCACGGTGCGCAGTTCGGTGTTCTTGGCGGTGATCCGCTCGGCGGCGAGGCGTGCGGTGCGGAGGCCGACCTCGTCGCGGAACAGGTTCGAGAGCAGCGTGGATTTGCCGGTGATGAACTGCGGCAGGCTGCCGGGGTGGGCTTTGGAGATGTCGATGCCCGATTCGACCGTGTCGCGGAAGGTGACGAGCGGCGATGCCCCGCCGAGATCGGCGGCCTCGGCGCGCAGACGGGTGCGCTCGGCCTCGGCAGCATGTGCGACCTGCACGCCGGATGCCGACTCGTGCAGATCGCCGAGGGTCACCGAGGCGCCGTTCGCTGCGTCATCCACAGCCTTGCCTTCTCGTCGCCACACAACTCACACATTAGGCGCGCCGCGCCGCCACGGCGGTATCCCTGGCGGGTTTCACGGCATTTCAGGCCTCCTGAGCGACTGCGGGCCCCACTCACTCCTTCTGCACGAGCGTGCGACGCCGCGATCGATCCACCGAAGCCGTCGGACGAACCTCCGTCCTCCGCTCCTCGAGGGTCTCCGGCGTCAGGATGGACCCATGACCTTCCGCTACGACTTCGTCCCCACACCGTTCGGCGACGCCCTCGCTGTGTTCTCCGATCAGGGGATCGTGCGTTTCGATCTCTCCGAAGCCGACGACCCCTCGGTCCCGTGGCTGCTCGAGGACGTCGCCAGGCAGTTGCAGGCGACCCCCGAGCCAGATCCCGGCGCCGCCGACGATGTCGTGGCCGTGCTCGACGACTACTTCGACGGAGTGCCGGTGCGATTCGACGAGCACCTGCCCGTCGACTGGCGTCTGACCTCGGGGTTCGCGCGCACAGCGCTGCAGGTGATCAGCGAGATCGAGTGGGGGCAGACCTTGAGCTACGGCGAGGTGGCGGTTCTGGCGGGGCGCGCCGGCGCGGCGCGCGCCGTCGGCACCGCCTGCCGCCACTCGCCCTTCTCGATCATCGTCCCGGTGCACCGCGTGGTGCGGGCGGACGGATCACCCGGTCACTACGGCGCGCACCCCGAGCGCAAGCGCTACCTGCTCGACCTCGAATCACGGAGCTGATCGGCGTCCGTGAGACGGCGTGGACCCCGGCGTGTAGGCCGCCGGGGTCCACGCGATCACCCTCCGGCGATCAGCGATCGATGAATGCGAGACCGCGGTCGGTCAGTGATCGATCGCCTTCTCGGCTCCGAAACCCGTGAGCGAGCGCACCTCCATCTCAGCGGCGAGCTGCGGCGACTCCTTCGTCCTGCTCGTCACCGTGCCGAGCCAGCCGAGGAAGAAGCCGAGCGGTATCGACACGATGCCCGGGTTGTTCATCGGCCACAGCACGATGTCGATGCCGGGGATCATCGAGGTGGGCGACCCCGAGAACACCGGTGACAGCACGATGAGAATGATGGCCGCTCCCAGACCTCCGTACATGCTCCACACGGCCCCACGCGTGGTGAACCGACGCCAGAACAGCGAGAACAGGATCGTCGGCAGGTTCGCGGAGGCGGCGACTGCGAACGCGAGGGCGACGAGGAAGGCGATGTTCTGCCCCTGCGCTCCGATGCCGCCGACGATCGCGAGGATGCCGATCACGACGACCGTGCGACGCGCGACACGTACCTCGCCGTTCGGGTCCGGCTCGACGGGGTTGCCCGCGGCATCCTTCTTACCTTTCTGGATGACGTTCGCGTAGATATCGTGCGCGAAGGACGCGGCGGCCGTGATGGTGAGCCCGGCCACCACGGCCAGGATCGTCGCGAACGCCACGGCCGAGATGAATCCGAGAAGCACCGGTCCGCCGAGGTACAGGGCGAGCAACGGCGCTGCGGAGTTCGGTCCGCCAGGGGCTGCGGCGATGACGTCCGCCCCCACGAGCGCACCGGCTCCGTAGCCGAGCACCAGCGTCAGCAGGTAGAAGCCGCCGATGAGCCAGATCGCCCAGACGACCGATCGCCGCGCCTCCTTCGCGGTCGGCACGGTGTAGAACCGCATCAGCACGTGCGGCAGACCAGCCGTGCCCAGCACGAGCGCCATGCCGAGAGACAGGAAGTCCCAGGGGTTCGCGCCGTACTGCAGGCCAGGGCCGAGGATCGCCTCGCCCTTGTCGGAGTTCGCGACAGCGGCCTCGAGCAGCGTGTTGAGGTTGAAACCGTTGATCGCGAGCACCCAGACGGTCATGGCGAGCGCCCCGCCGATCAGCAGGAACGCCTTGACGATCTGCACCCACGTCGTGCCCTTCATGCCGCCGATCAGCACGTACACGATCATCAGCACGCCGACCACGGCGATGACGACGGACTGCCCCACCCGGCCGTCGATGCCGAGCAGGAGCGACACCAGACCTCCCGCCCCCGCCATCTGCGCGAGCAGGTAGAAGAAGCACACCGCCAGGGTCGTGATGGCGGCCGCCATGCGCACGGGGCGCTGCTTCAACCGGAAGGACAGCACGTCGGCCATCGTGAACTTGCCGGTGTTGCGCATGAGCTCGGCGACGAGCAGCAGCGCGACGAGCCAGGCGACGAGGAACCCGATCGAATACAGGAATCCGTCGTAGCCGTTGATCGCGATCGCCCCGCAGATGCCGAGGAACGAGGCAGCGGAGAGATAGTCGCCCGCGATCGCGAATCCGTTCTGCGGGCCTGTGAAAGAGCGCCCGGCGGCGTAATAGTCCGCAGCCGTCTTATTGTTGCGGCTCGCGCGGATGACGATGAAGAGCGTGACGGCGACGAAGGCGACGAAGATCGAGATGTTCAGGATGGGGTTGCTCTCGACGGCGAGCGATTCGCTCGCGGCGTGCACCGCGCTCATGCGTCGCCCTGCGCCTTCTCGAGGTCTTCGCGGATCTCACTCGCGATCGGATCGAGTCGTCGATTCGCGAATGCGACGTATCCCATCGTGATGGCGAAGGTCGTCACGAACTGGCCGAGCCCGAAGAGCAGGCCGACGGTGATGTCTCCCCATACGCGTTGCGCCATGAATTCCGTTGCGAACGCCGCCAGGAGCACATAGACGAAATACCAGATGAGGAAGAACGCGGCGAGCGGGAAGATGAATGACCGCTGCGTGCGTTTGAGGGTGCGGAATCGAGAGGACTGCTCGACGGCGACGTAATCGATCGCTCCCGCCGAATCGGCCGTTGTGTGGTCGCTCATGGGGCCTCCTTGCCACATGTTCGTCGGCTCGCACGGGGGTACCGGGCGAGTGGTAGGGTCGACGCTACGAAACGGGGAACGGCGCCGTCACCCCCGAAAGTAGGTAGTCGTGAGCGCTCCCACCGGGATGGAATCGGAGACAGAGCTCGTCGCCCGCGCGGTGCGCGAGTTGGCTCAGCGCACCCGGTTCCCGGTCGCCTTCGGCGGTCTCATCGACGAGGGCGTGGTGAGCGTCACCAGCATCGTGGGAAACCGCACCCACAGTCTCGACGGCCTCCGCGTCCGTCCGGAACGCGGCCTCGGCGGACGCGCGATGATCGAGCTGCGCCCTCGCATGACGAACGACTACGGCTCCTCGCAGCAGATCACGCACGACTACGACGTCTTCGTTCTCGGCGAAGGACTCCGCACCCTGCTGGCTCTGCCGATCGTCGTCAGCGGGCGCCCGCGCGGCGTGCTCTACGCGGGAGCATGGGATCGCGCGCCCGAAGGCGGTGTGACGACGGCGCCGGCGATGCAGGTCGCGCAATCAGTGGCCGACGAGCTGAGGATCCGTGACGAGGTGGCGCGTCGCCTGCGCGCTGTGGACCCGAGTTCCGAGACGGTGGCGACACCGCAGCGGGAGGAGTTGCGGGAGAGCTTCGCCGAGCTCCGGAGCATCGCCGCAGCCGTCGACGACCCCGACCTCCGCGCGCGGATCGCGCAGGTCGAGCACCGACTGGTGACGCTCGCGGGCGATGCCGCGACGACCGCGACAGGCCCCCTTCCGACCGTACATCTCTCCCGCCGTGAGACCGATGTCCTCGCGTGCGCGGCGCTCGGTGCGACGAATGCGGAGATCGCGCAGCAATTGGGTCTTCGCGAGGGGACGGTCAAGGCGTATCTCGGCACGGCGATGTCGAAACTCGACGCGTCGACACGTCATGCCGCGGTGGCGAAAGCGCGGCGTTTCGGGTTGCTGCCCTGACGGCGACGCGCACGGCGACGATTTCCGCTCCCGTCTGTCGAATTCGGCGGATATCCGCATTGTCGCAATTACGCGACGACCGGTATCGTCTTTTCCATGGCAAAGAGAATTGTGCATCAGCTGGTTGACGACATCGACGGCAGCGTCCTCGAGGCGGGCGAAGGCGAGACCGTGCATTTCTCGCTGAACGGCACGGCTTACGAGATCGACCTGAACGACGATCACGCGAAGGAATTGCGCGCCGCATTCGAGCCCTACATCTCCGCGGGTCGACGCGCCGGCGGCTCTTCTCCGTCACGCTCGACGGGGTCGCGCAAGCGCACGGCACGGAACCCCGAGGTCGCGGCCATCCGCGCCTGGGCGAACGACAACGGCTACAGCCTCTCGGAGCGCGGGCGGATTCCCACCCCCGTCATCGAGGCGTACAACGCCGCGCACTGACGATCAGTCGGGGATCACGTCTCCGGCCTGGGCCCACGGCTCGTCCCGGAGCGTGATCTCCTGCGTCATGTCGGTGAGGAAGCGGATCACGACATCACGCTCGTCGCGCGTCAACCGCGCGGCGGAGTAGAACCGCTTGGCCTGCTGCGCGCCGACCGTGTCCATCGCCGCCTGACGCGTCTCCGGAGTGATGGTGATCGCGAGCGCTCGTCGGTCCGTCGGGTGCGGGGCGCGGCGGATATGCCCCCCGCGCTCGAGGCGGTCCAGCAGCTTGGTCGTCGACGCCGTCGAGATGCCCAGATGCGTGGCGATCCCGCCCGGAGTCGCGGTCACGCCCTTGTTGGCGCACACGATCAGGTAGTGAAGGGCCCGCATGTCGGTGTCGTTGAGGCGCATGTAGCGCCGCGAAGCGAGCGACAGCTTCTGCTCGGCATCCCGCAGCTCGCCGATCGCCCCCATGAGCGCGGCGATCTGCCGAAGGTCCTCCGGGGCGACACCGGTCCGGTCGATGAGCGAGCTGCGCGGGTCGCTGGCCTCCACGTCGTAGATCGCGGCGTGCGCGAGCCCGTCGGAGGAGAAGCCGGTTCCATCGCGCACGTCCGACACGGCACCCTCGACGGGGCTGGCGGCGGATCGGTCGTTCATGCCATCATGCTACACACCATTGGAATCATGTTATGTTTATTATTAGCTAAGCTAGCGAAATCGAGGAGGTTTCCCAGATGGACGAGGTCACCCTCCTCTCCCCCGATGGCGTCGCGATCGGAGTGCTGGCCAAAGACGCCGTGCACACGACCGACACCCCGCTCCATCTCGCGTTCTCCTGCTACGTGGTCGACGGCGAGGGGCGTCTGCTCGTCACCCGCCGCGCGCTGTCCAAGCGCACCTGGCCCGGCGTCTGGACCAACAGCTTCTGCGGCCATCCCCGCCCCGACGAGACGATGCAGGATGCCGTGACCCGGCGAGCGCAGCAAGAGCTCGGCCTCCGTATCACCGACGTCGCCGTCGTCGTCCCCGAGTACCGCTACCGTGCCGTCGACGCGAGCGGCATCGTCGAGAACGAGATCTGCCCCGTGCACATCGCGGTCGCCGACGGCGCGCTGTCCCCCGATCCCGACGAGGTGTCGGAGTGGGCGTGGGTCGACGCGGCGGAGTTCGCGACCGCCGTGGCAGCGGCCCCCTTCGCCTTCAGCCCATGGCTCGTCGAACAGCTGCCGCTCATGCGCGAGCGAGGGGCGGTATGACGATGACGTCGGCGGCGATCCACGAAGACATGGGCACTCGGATCGAGGAAGCCCTGCGTCGGCGGTTCGTCCACCACAGCGCCGCCGCGGAGGCGTACGGATCCGAATTCGCTGCGCTGTGGCGGGCCGCTGCCGACCACTCGCTGGGCGGCAAGCTGGTCCGCCCGCGGCTGCTGCTCGACATCCACCACGCCCTCACGCCCGGCGACCTCGGCTCGGCGACGCTGACCCCGGCGGCCGTCGAGGTCGCGGCGCATATCGAACTGCTGCACTACGCGTTCCTCCTGCACGACGACGTCATCGACGGCGACCTCACGCGGCGCAAGCGGCCGAACCTGATCGGCGCCCTCGCGGCGGGCACGCCTGCGGCCACCGAGGAGGACGCGCTGCACTGGGCGCGCTCGAGCGCCATCCTCATGGGAGATCTGCTCCTCACGGCGGCCGTCATGGGCTTCGCTCGCGCCGATGTCCCCGCGGACGTGCGGTCACGCCTGCTCGACCTCGTCGAGGAGACCATCGTCGAGACCGTCGCGGGCGAGCACACCGACGTCGCGCTCAGCCACGGCATCATCGCACCGGACCTCACCACGATCCTCAGCATGAGCGTGTACAAGACCGCGACCTACTCGTTCTCGCTCCCGCTTCGCGCGGCAGCGCTGCTCTCGGGCTCGTCCGTCTCGGCCGAGCGGACGCTGACGAGCGTCGGGCGGCACATCGGGCTCGCCTACCAGCTGCAGGACGACCTGCTCTGCGTGTTCGGCGACCATCGCGCGCACGGGAAGGATGCGTTCTCCGACCTGCGCGAGGGCAAGGAGACCGCCATCATCGCGTACGCACGCTCGACGGACGCCTGGGACGACATCGCTCCCCGCTTCGGTTCGGCCGAGCTGAGCATGAGGGATGCCGAGAGCCTCCGCGACCAGCTGCGCGCCTGCGGGGCCGAAGCCTTCGTCACCGACCTCGTCGGCGATCAGCTCGACGCCGTGCACACCCTGCTCGCCGACGCGCAGCTGACGGGTGAGATCGGAGCGGATGCCGCGCACACGATCCTCTCGACGGTCTCCCGCCTCGAGGGTCGTCGCGCATGACCGCGATCCCGAGCGGGCAGGGCGACGAGAGCCTCGACCGCTTCAGCCGCGCCGCCGACACGGCATCCACCGAGGTCATCCGCACCTATTCCACGTCCTTCGGACTCGCGACGACGCTGCTCGGCGCTCGTCACCGTCAGCACGTGCGGAACATCTACGCCATGGTGCGCATCGCCGACGAGATCGTCGACGGAGTGGCCGCGCAGGCCGGACTGGACAGCTCCGCGCAGACCGAGGCGCTCGCGTCGTATGTCGCGGCGACCCACCGCTCGATGGCCGTGGGCTACAGCACCGACCTGATCCTGCATGCGTTCGCCAGGACCGCGCGCGAGTGCGGGATCGGCGAGGATCTGACGCAGCCGTTCTTCGACTCCATGGCCGCCGACATCGCGAGCGCTGCCGACTTCACCGCCTACGACGCCGAGGCCCACGAGCGCTACGTGTACGGCTCCGCCGAGGTCGTGGGGCTGATGTGCCTGCGTGTCTTCCTCCGCGAGGAATCGCGCACCGAGGAGGAGCTGGCGGTCCTCACCCACGGCGCCAGGCAGCTCGGCGCCGCCTTCCAGAACGTGAACTTCCTCCGCGACCTCGCCGACGACACCGATCGCCTGCAGCGCGGGTACCTCGGCGGCTCGGGGCGCCTCACCGATTCCGACCGCGACGAATGGGTACGCACCGTGACCGTTCAGCTCGACGACGCCCGTCGATCGATCCCCCTGCTCCCGAAGGACGCCCGCGCTGCCGTGCGCAGTGCCCTCGCGCTCTTCGAGGCGCTCATGCGGCGAGTGGCCAGGACCCCGGCCGCGCAGCTGTACGAGCGTCGTGTCCGCGTGCCGGACCCGGTCAAGGCTCTGCTCGCCGCGCGAGCCGTCGCCGTCACGGCTCTGGAGCGTGACCGATGAGCCGCGTCGCCGTCATCGGCGGAGGAGTGGCCGGTCTCGCGGCAGCGGGCCTTCTCGCCCGCGACGGACACGAGGTGACGGTCTACGAGAAGAACTCGCGCATCGGCGGCCGAGCCGGCACGATCGAGCGCGACGGCTTCCGCTTCGACTCCGGCCCCTCGTGGTATCTGATGCCCGAGGTGTTCGACCACTTCTTCGCGATGATGGGATCGTCGACCGAGGAGCAGCTCGATCTCACCCTGCTCGACCCCGGCTACCGGGTGTTCCAGGAGCCGGGCACCGACGGCCCCTCCCAGCCGATCACCGTGCCCAGCGGCCGCGCAGAGGTCGCGAAGCTGTTTGAGGCGCGCGAGCCGGGTTCCGCGGCTCGTCTGGACGAGTATCTCGATTCCGCGCACCACGCCCGCGACATGGCCGAGCGGTACTTCCTGTACAACCCGTTCACGAAGTGGAGCACGCTCGCCACGAAGGAGGTGCTCGGCGCCGGTCCGCGTCTCGCGACACTGCTCGGGACGCGTCTGGAGTCCTTCGCCGCCCGGCGCTTCCAGGATCCGGTCCTGCGTCAGCTGCTCGGATACCCCGCCGTCTTCCTCGGCACGGACCCTCGCAGCGCGCCGGCGATGTACCACCTGATGAGCGCACTCGACCTCGACGAGGGCGTGAGCTATCCGCAGGGCGGGTTCTGGCGGGTCGTCGAACGCATCGCCCAGCTGGCCGAGCAGGCGGGCGTCACGGTCGTCAAGGATGCCGACGTGACGGCGATCCGCACCGCACGACGCTCCGGCACGACCGCAGCCACGGGCGTCGAGTGGCGGGATGCCGACGGCACCGCCCACGTCGCCGAGGCCGACATCGTGGTCTCGGCCGCCGACCTCCACCACACCGAGACCGTCCTGCTTCCGCCCGAGCTCCGGACGTACCCGGAGAGCTGGTGGCAGCGTCGCACGAGCGGTCCCGGAGCGGTCCTCGTGATGCTGGGCGTGCGAGGCGAGCTCCCGCAGCTCCCGCACCATTCCCTGTTCTTCACGGACGACTGGGATGCGAACTTCGACGCGATCTTCGGCGACAGCCCGGCGGTCCCCTCCCCCGCGTCGACCTACGTCTGCCGGCCGAGCGCGAGCGACGACAGTGTCGCCCCGGAGGGCCACGAGAACCTGTTCGTGCTGGTCCCCGTCCCCGCCGACGTCGAACTGGGCGGCGGCGGTTCCGACGGATCGGGCTCGCCGGCGATCGAACGTGCTGCCGACGAGGCGATCGACCTCATCTCGACGTGGGCCGGCATACCCGACCTGCGCGACCGCATCGTCGTGCGCGAGACGAAGGGGCCGGCGGACTTCCGCGACGATTACAACTCGTGGCGCGGAGGGATGCTCGGCCCGGCTCACATCCTGTCGCAGAGCGCCATGTTCCGCGCGCAGAACGTCTCGCGCAAGGTCTCGGGCCTGTACTACGCGGGCGGCACGACAGCACCGGGCGTCGGCGTGCCCATGTGCCTCATCAGCGCCGAGATCGTGTTGAAGCGCATCCGCGGCGACCATTCCGGGGGGCCGCTTCCGCTGCCGTCCGCCGCGCCCGTCGAGGACGCCGTGTGATGGGCGTCGTCTACCTCGCGAGCCTGCTCGTGTCGCTCGGCTGCATGCTCCTGCTCGATCGACGGTTCCGGCTCTTCTTCTGGAGGGACGCGCTCTCGGCATCCGTCGTCACGGTCGTCGGCCTCGTGTTCTTCCTCGTCTGGGATGTCGCGGGTATCGCCGGGGGCATCTTCTTCCGCGGCGAAGGGGCGATCGCCACGGGGATCGTGCTCGCTCCCGAAATGCCGCTCGAGGAGCCCGTCTTCCTCGTCTTCCTCGTCGTCTGCACGATGATCCTCTACACCGGCGCCGTGCGCGTGCTCGGCGACCTCCGCCGACGCCGGCGAGCGGAGCGGGCGTCATGACCTACCTGCAGCTCGCAGCCTGGTTCGTCGGTGCAGCCGCGATCGCGGCCGTGGTCCTCGTGGTCCTCACGCCTCGCGCGCGGCGTCCGCACGCCGGCGCCCTGGCGATCGCCGCCGTCGCTCTGATCGTGCTCACCGCGGTGTTCGACAGCATCATGATCGCGAGCGGGCTCTTCCACTACTCCCCCGACCATCTGCTCGGGGTGCACATCGGGCTCGCCCCGCTCGAGGACTTCGCCTACCCGGTCGCGGGCGCGCTGCTGCTGCCGGCTCTGTGGGCCCTCCTCAGGGCGCGACGGGACCGCGGCTCCGCGAACAGCTCGGGGGAGGCCGACGCATGACCTCCACGACGCTCGGGAGCGACGTCCGCCAGATCGTGCTCTCCTCCAGACCCATCAGCTGGATCAACACGGCGTTCCCGTTCGCCGCCGCCTACCTGTTGACCACGCGCGAGATCGACCTCACGCTGGTCCTCGGGACGCTGTACTTCCTCGTTCCGTACAACCTCGCGATGTACGGCATCAACGACGTGTTCGACTACGCGTCCGACCTCGCGAACCCGCGCAAGGGCGGCATCGAGGGAGCGCTGCTTTCCCCTCGCATCCACCGGGCGACGCTGTGGGCCGCCGCGGTCACGAACGTGCCCTTCCTCGTCTACCTCTTCGCCGTCGGCAACCCGGCATCCTGGATCTGGCTCATCGTGAGCGTCTTCGCCGTGATCGCCTACTCCGCCCCCGGTCTGCGGTTCAAGGAGCGCCCGTTCCTCGACTCCACGACGTCGAGCCTGCACTTCGTGACGCCGGCGATCGTCGGACTCGCCATCGCCGAGGCCTCCGTGACGCCGACCCTCGTGATCGTGCTCGTCGGGTTCTTCCTGTGGGGCATGGCCGCGCACGCCTTCGGAGCGGTGCAGGACATCGCTCCCGACCGCGAGGCCGGCATCGGATCGATCGCCACGGTCATCGGAGCGCGATCCACGGTGCGCCTCGCGATCGTCCTGTGGTCGCTCGCCGGGATCGCCATGCTGTTCACCTCCTGGCCCGGTCCCCTCGCCGCCGTGCTCGCGGTGCCGTACATCGGGAACGCAGCCCCCTGGTGGTCGGTGACCGACAAGACGTCCGCCGGGACCAACCGCGCCTGGCGCCGCTTCATCGCCCTCAACTACATCGCGGGCTTCCTGGCGACGATGATCCTCATCCTCGCCTGGGTCTCCTGACCCGCGCGATCACGTCCACCGAGTCCTTCCCGAAGGGAGACCGATGTCCGGTCCTGAGCACGCCGCGGCCCCGAGCACGGCGGAACGGAAAGCGCCGCCGCGAGAGACGCGGGAGCGGACGAGGCGCCACTCCTGGGCGCGCGTGCTGATCCCCGCCGCCCTGATCCTCGTCTGGCTCGTCGGCGCGGGACTCGGCGGCCCCCTGTTCGGCAAGGTCGACGAGGTGTCGTCGAACGACCAGACGAGCTACCTGCCCGAGTCCTCGGACGCGACCCGGGTGCAGCAGCTGCTCGGAGAGTTCAGCGACAGCGACGCCATTCCGGCCATCGCCGTCTTCGTGGCCGACGGCGAGCTGTCCACCACACAGCTCGACACGATCGCGGATGCCGTCGCCGATGCGCCGTCGGTCGACGGCGTCGGCGACGACGTGTCACCGGCCCTCCCCTCGGACGACGGCCTGGCCGTGCAGGCGTTCATCCCGATCGACGAGGATGCCGAACTCGCCGACACCGTCTCGGCCCTCGGCGACATGCTCCTCTCCGCCGCCCCGGACGGCGTCACCGTGTACATCACGGGCCCCGCCGGCTTCAGCGCCGATCTCGTCGCGGGCTTCGCCGGCATCGACGGACTGCTGCTGGGCGTCGCCCTCCTCGCGGTGCTCGTGATCCTCGTGCTCGTGTACCGGTCGCTGCTGCTGCCGATAGTGGTGCTGTCGACGAGCCTGTTCGCCCTCTGCGTCGCTCTCCTGGTCGTCTGGTGGCTTGCGAAGTTCGAGGTGCTGCTGCTCAGCGGCCAGACGCAGGGCATCCTGTTCATCCTCGTGATCGGCGCAGCCACCGACTACGCCCTCCTCTTCGTCGCCCGATTCCGTGAGGAGCTCCGGGTCGCGCAGGACAAGGGCGCGGCTCTCCTCGCCGCCTGGAAGGGCTCGGTCGAACCGATCGTCGCCTCGGGCGGCACGGTGATCGCGGGGCTGCTCTGCCTGCTGCTGAGCGACCTCAAGTCGAACAGCACGCTCGGCCCGGTGGCGGCGATCGGCATCGTGTTCGCGATGCTCGCGGCGCTGACGCTCCTCCCGGCCCTCCTGCTGCTGTTCGGTCGCGCGGTGTTCTGGCCTCGTCGTCCGCGGTTCGAGCCGGAGGTCGTCGCCGAAGAGCACGGCATGCGCACCACGGGCCTCTGGGCGCGCCTCGCCGGACTGATCACGAAGCGACCGCGGGTGATCTGGATCCTCACGACCCTCGTACTGCTGGCCGGAGCGTCCGGCGTGCTGCAGCTCGACGCCTCCGGGGTTCCTCAGTCGGATCTCGTGCTCGGATCGTCGGAGGCGCGCGACGGTCAAGTGGCTCTCGGCGAGCACTTCCCCGGTGGCTCGGGCAGTCCGGTCTCGGTGGTGGTGAGCGAGGATCGGCTCCAAGACGCTGCCGACGTGATGCTCGCCGACGACGGCATCGACGGCGTCTCGGTCACCGCCGCCGATTCGCCCAGCGGCTCGGCGCCCGTGACCGCCGACGGGGTCACGGCGGTCGGACCGCCGGGGACCCCTGCGCCGGCGCCGACCGTCGTCGACGGGAACGTGCTCCTGCAGGGGACGCTGACGGATGCCGCCGACTCGGATGCCGCGGGCGACACCGTGCGCGACCTCCGCTCGTCGCTGCACGAGCTCGACGCGCTCGTCGGAGGAGTGACGGCCACGGCCATCGACACGAACGACGCCTCCATCCACGACCGGAATCTCATCATCCCGGTGATCCTCGTCGTGATCATGCTGATCCTCATGCTGCTGCTGCGGTCGATCCTCGCGCCGGTGCTCCTCATCATCACCACCGTGCTGTCCTTCGGCACAGCGATGGGCGTGTCGGCACTGGTCTTCTCCGGAGTCTTCGACTTCCCCGGCGCCGACCCGGCCGTGCCTCTCTACGGCTTCGTGTTCCTCGTCGCGCTCGGCATCGACTACAACATCTTCCTCATGACGCGGGTGCGCGAGGAGTCGCTGGCACACGGCACGCGGGAAGGTGTACTGCGAGGGCTGTCGATCACCGGCGGGGTCATCACGTCGGCCGGACTCGTGCTGGCCGCGACGTTCGCCGCACTGTCGGTGATCCCGATCCTGTTCCTCGTGCAGCTCGCCTTCATCGTGGCGTTCGGCGTGCTGCTCGACACGTTCGTCGTGAGATCGCTGCTCGTGCCGGCGCTCGCCTACGACCTCGGGCGCGTGATCTGGTGGCCGTCGAAGCTCTGGCGGCGCGGTCGCCCGTGACGACCGGAGGGTGCCCTCGACTGGATTCGAACCAGCGACCTGCCCTTTAGGAGAGGGCTGCTCTATCCTGCTGAGCTACGAAGGCGTGGCTCCAGTCTACGGGACGGGTCTCGCCCGGCTCACGCGGCGAGCGCGAGGTACGGCTCCCAGCGCGGATCGCTTCGCTCGCTCCCCCGCACCGTCCAGGCGGTGCCGTGCGGCGGGCGCGGCGTGATCCGCAGTTCCCAGCGCATCTCCTGCGGCGTGCGGTCGCTCTTGACGTTGTTGCAGCGCAGGCAGCAGGCGACGAGGTTCTCCCACGAGTCCGCTCCGCCTCGCGAACGCGGCAGCACGTGGTCGATCGTCGAGGCGGCCTTTCCGCAGTAGCCGCAGCGGTGGTTGTCACGCCGCAGCACTCCGCGCCGGGTCACCGGCACCCGTCGGCTGGACGGGACGCGCACGTATCTCGACAGGATGATGACGGCCGGCCGATCGTAGACCCCGTGACTGCCCCAGACGGGATCGTCCTCGACGTGCTCGATCACGGTGGCCTTGTCGTTCATGACCAGGACCAGTGCTCTCTTGAACGACACGATGGCCAGAGGCTCGTATCCCGCGTTCAGTACCAGTGTGCGCATCAGCATCCTCTCGATCCGCCGGGACGGCTTCCCGGCACTCTCGACTCACACGAGGTCGCGCGGACGCGAGCGTTCGCAGGGGCGAAAAAAGGCGCTGTCTAGTGACAGCGCCTTCTTCGCACGGCAGCACCGTGGTGTTCCTGCGGCCGATGCTGAAGGACATGACGACCGAGGGCATCCATGGTGCGGATGCTCGGTATTCGGTCCATCAGCTTCTCCCGCCTGTGCGACAACGGGTTCAGGCTAACCCATCGAGCGGGGTGCGCGGCCCAACTCCGGGTGAACGCTCGGAGGCGTGTCCGGTGAGGGGCAAAGCCGTGACGACTCAGCCGGCGTTCGCGGCGAGCCAGGCGATCGGCTCGAGGAGGCCGCCGTTGACCCACACCTCGAAGTGGAGGTGGTTGGCGGTCGAGCGACCGGTGCTGCCGACGAAGCCGATGAGCTGGCCTGCGGCCACGCTCTCGCCGGCCTGGACCTGGCGGGATCCGTACGTCATGTGGCCGTAGGTCGTCTGCACACGCTGACCGCCCACGACGCTGTCGATCATGACGGCGACGCCGTATCCGCCGATGCTCTCAGCGGACTGGCGCACGACGCCCGCGGCGGCGGCGTAGATCGGCGTGCCCTGCGGCGCGAGCATGTCGGCGCCGTTGTGCGCGCCGCCGACGGTACGGCTGACGCTGTACGAGCCCTGCGGGAGCGGATAGCGGACCTCACCCGAGCCGGGCGAGACGAGCGCGTAGGCGCCGATGTCGAAGGTGCGACCACCGGACGAGGCGGATGCCGTGGAAGCGGCTGCGGCGGCGCGGGCCGCTGCGGCCTCCTCCGCCTTCTTCTTCTCGATCTCGTCGGGCGTGGTGGCGGTGAACGTTCCGCGGTCGAGCGGGGCCGATGTGGCCTGCGAGGCGACGACGAGCGACTGCGCGTCGACGGCGGCCATCTGCTGCACGGTCGTCGCGGCGTTCTCGGCCGGCTTCGACGCCGCGTAGGCGGGGAGCGCGACAGCGGCGACCAGGGCGCCCACTGCTCCGAAGATGGCGACGGATCGCAGCGGCTTCACCACGGTCCGCGCGCTGACCCGTGCGGTCGTGCGACGGGCGAGGGGTCGATCCTCAGGTGTGTTCGCGGACTGGATGTCTGTGACCAAAACGTGATCCTCCTGCGCCTGCACGCTCGGGTAGCGCTGGCTCGTCGGCACTCTGCTCTCGTGGCACGAATGTAGCTCGGGTACTTTGTGCGTTCTTACCGGGAGGACGACGAGCCTGGAAGGCGAATCCTCTCGGGTATCGTCAGCGGGCTTCTTCGCCGACGACTTCACCGAGGTTACCGGAAGATAACGATCCTGTCACCCTGCCAAACTGGCAATCGTCGGGGAGCAGAAGAATGCCAGGTCAGAGAGGATTCAGACCGGCTCGCCGACGAGGAAGATGTGGGAGGCGAGCTCGACCGGGAGCTCGAGGCCCTCGTCCTTGCCCTCCATCTGGATCAGCACGTAACCCTCGTTGAACCGGTAGTCGCCCTTCGCTCCGGGCACGACTCCGGCGTCGCGGAGCTGCTCCAGCAGCTCGGGGTCGACCTGCGCCGGCTCGGCGAGACGACGCACCGTGCCCTCGATCGGAGCACCGGCCGCGTTGAGCTTCTGCACGAGGCCGATGACGCCCTCGTCGAACGTCCGAGCGGGGGCGTCGCCGAGCTGGTCGAGCCCGGGGATCGGGTTGCCGTAGGGCGACTCCGTCGGGTGCCCGAGGAGCTCGACGAGGCGGCGCTCGACCTGCTCGCTCATGACGTGCTCCCACCGGCAGGCCTCGTCGTGCACGAACGCCCAGTCGAGACCGATCACGTCGGAGAGCAGCCGCTCGGCGAGACGGTGCTTACGCATGACGTCGACCGCCTTGCGCCGCCCCGACTCGGTGAGCTCCAGCGTGCGGTCCTCCGACACCACCACAAGGCCGTCGCGCTCCATGCGTCCCACCGTCTGCGAGACGGTCGGACCCGAGTGACCGAGGCGCTCGGAGATGCGTGCGCGCAGCGGAACGATGTTCTCCTCCTCGAGCTCGAGGATGGTGCGGAGATACATCTCCGTGGTGTCGATCAAGTCGGTCATGTGGCCCTCCGGGTCTTCTTAGGCAAGCCTACATTCCCGCACCGACATCGGGGCGTCACGCGGGCGGTCAGGCGGGAGGCCACGCTCTAGACTCGACGCATGCCGATCGAGATTCCCCGTGACCTCCTGCCCGCCGACGGCCGCTTCGGATGCGGCCCCTCGAAGGTGCGGAGCGCGCAGCTCGACGCACTCCTCGCCGCCGGCCCCACGCTGCTCGGAACCTCGCACCGCCAGGCGCCGGTGAAGAACCTCGTCGGCAGCGTGCGCGAGCGCCTCGCCGCGCTCTTCCGTCTGCCAGAGGGCTACGAGATCATCACCGGCAACGGCGGGTCGACCGCCTTCTGGGATGCCGCGGCCTTCGGCCTCATCGAGCGACGCAGCCAGAACATCGTGTTCGGCGAGTTCGGCGGCAAGTTCGCCGCCGCAGCCGCCGCGCCCTGGCTGGACGCACCGGACGTGCGCAAGGCGGAGCCGGGGTCCCGCGCGGCTGCCGAGGTCGTCGACGGCGTGGACGTCTACGCATGGCCGCACAACGAGACGTCGACCGGCGTCGCCGCCCCGGTCACGCGCGTCGTCGCCGACGGCGCCCTCACCGTCATCGACGCCACGAGCGCCGCCGGCGGCATCGACTTCGATGCAGCACAGGCCGACGTCTACTACTTCGCGCCGCAGAAGAACCTCGGCTCCGACGGCGGCCTGTGGTTCGCGGCGGTGTCCCCCGCCGCGATCGACCGCATCGAGCGGATCGCCGCCTCCGACCGCTACATCCCGGAGTTCCTGAGCCTCAAGAACGCCGTCGACAACTCGCGCCTCAACCAGACGCTCAACACCCCGGCTCTGACGACCCTGCACCTGCTCGACAGCCAGCTCGGGTGGATCCTCGGCAACGGCGGTCTCTCCTGGGCCGGTGCGCGCACGGCCGAGTCATCCGGCATCCTGTACGACTGGGCCACGGCATCCGATGTCGCCACCCCGTTCGTGACGGCAGAGACCGACCGTTCCCCGGTCGTCGTCACGATCGACTTCGACGAGTCGATCGATGCGTCCGCCATCGCGAAGACGCTGAGGGCCAACGGCATCGTCGACACCGAGCCCTACCGCAAGCTGGGCCGCAACCAGCTCCGCGTCGCGACGTTCGTCTCGATCGAGCCGGACGACGTGCGGCAGCTCACCCGCGCACTCGACTACGTGCTCGATCACCAGGGCGCCTGACGGCGCCAGCCACGATG